>CAZSJP010000064.1:0-11745 GCA_964606675.1 uncultured bacterium | reverse complement strand
CTACGGATTCCTGTATTACCAGGACCGTTTCGCCGAGCTCTCGGGGCTACCGCCATGGAAGCTACACGAGTGGCTCTGTACGTCGCCCGAGGAGCACGTCGCGTTGTTCCGACGAATACACGAGTGCGCGCCGTTCGAGATGGTGCAGCCCGTCTGCGATGCGCCGCCCGCCGAATGGCGCCGACGACAGCGATTCGCCGAGGAGGACGGCCGAGCGATCCGGTACGACACGCACACCGGCGAGCGAACCACGCTCCGGGCACCCGACTGCGGACACGCGTTCGACAGCCACCCTAACGAGACGCAGCGCGTGTTCGACAAGGCCGACGTCGACCGCGCGTTCGGTGGCCGCGAAAGAGAGATTCGCATCGAGCCGGACGAGTACCGTGCCGCGATCGCCGATGAGTTCCGAGGCGAGCAATTCGTCGTCACAGGTGGCGTCGTGGGCACGCTGTACGGCTGCACGTCGTACCTCGGCATGACCAACACGCTGGCCATGCTTGCCGAGAGCCCTTCGCTCGTCGAGCACCTCTCGGACCGAATACTGCACGAGAACGGGTTCCGGATCGACCGCCTGGCTGCGTCAGGCGGCGACGCGATCTTCATAGACGACGCGCTAGGCACAAGCGACCTGATATCGGTTGGCCACTACGAACGATTCTGCCTGCCGCACACAAGGGCGATGGTCGACCGGGTCCACGCGGCGGGCATGAAGGCGATCGTGATCTACTTCGGCGGCGTGTCCGACCGGCTGGAGCAGATCGCCGCTACCGGCACCGACGCGCTCCAGGTCGAGACGAGCATGAAGGGCTACGTCAACGACGTCGGTGAGATCGCCGACGCAATTGGCGGCCGAGTGACGCTGTTCGCGAACATCGACCCGGTGGGCGTGATTCAGAACGGAACCGACGACGAACTGGCCGTCGAGGTCGACCGCCAGGCGCAGGCGGGGACCCGCGCGCGTGGGTTCATCTTGTCGCCCGCCAGCCCCATCACGCCGCTGACACCGGTACCGAGAGTGCAACGGTTCATCCGGCTCGCGAAGCATGCCGGACGAAGAGCATGCCGCACGTGAACCCAACGGAGACCGCACTATGCCAAGCGAGAAGCAGTTCAAGATTCGTTCGAAGCTCATCGCCACGCGCAACGTGAAGGAGTACCGCGAGACGATAGCGACCTGGGTCGATGAGGACGACGTGGTGCTGGAAATCGGCTGCGAGTGGGGTACGACGTCGGTTCTGATCGCTCCCTGCTGCAGAGAGATCGTCGCCACCGACGTGAGCGCCGAGTGCATCGAACGGGCGCGAACGATGTACGAAGGCATCCGGTTCGAGGTGCTGGACGTGTTCGACGTCAAGGCCGCGATGGCGCTCGGCAAAGAGTTCACGAAGATATACGTGGACGTCTCCGGGTTCTCCGGGTACCGTTCGCTGCTCGACGTGATGTCGTTGCTAACGATGTACTCGACCGTGTTCGACCCGGACGCCATCGTCATCAAGAGCGGCTCACTCAAGCACTTCGCGTCGATCTGCACGCCGTGGCGGTCGGGTGAAGATGCCGGTCGGAAGCGCCCGTAAGCCGCACGAATGTTTACGCAACGGGCGCCGGCGGGTACCTTTGGTACACGATGACCACGATTTCTTGCCACATATCGCTCACGACCAACCGCCCCACGCCGCCTGCAGGAACCGCTCCATGACAATCGCCCTTGGCCTCGACGCCGGCGGCACCTACACCGATGCTGTGCTGTACGACCCCGAGAACGATCACTTGCTCGCATCATCGAAATCTGCGACAACGCCGCCGACGTACATCGAAGGCGTCGCCAGCGCGGTCCACGAACTACCCGCGGACATCAGGGAACAAGCCTCGTTCGTCGCGCTTTCCACGACGCTCGCGACCAACGCTATCGTGGAGAATCGCCACGCGACGGCTGGTCTCGTACTCATCGGCTACGACTCGCACGAAGCGGCGGCGGTAGGCTGGCAGCCCAAGCGAGTCGTGCCGGGACGCCACACGATCCGAGGCATAGAGACTGAAGCCTTCGACGAAGCCGCGTTCCGAGGCGCCCTCGAAGAGCTACTGGCCGAAGGCGTTGCCGGGCTGGCGATATCGAGCGTGATGAGCGTGCGCAACCCAGCGCACGAGTTGCGGGCGCTCGAGATCGCGGCGGAGATGACCGACCTGCCGCTGGTCGGAGGTCGAGAGGTGGCGGAGGTGCTCAACGCCATCGTTCGAGCCGAGACTGCCGCGCTGAACGCGGGCCTGATACCACTCGTGCACCGATTCATAGATGCGGTCCGGACAGTGCTCGACGATGCCGGCCTCTCGCGGGTACCGTGCTTCATGGTAACCGGCGACGGCAGCCTGATGTCGACGGACGCGGCTCGCAAGCGCCCGGTCGAGACGATTCTATCCGGCCCCGCTTGCAGCGCATTCGGCGCGGCTCGTCTGGCCAGAGAGACCGACGCTCTGGTCGTCGACGTCGGCGGCACCACGACCGACATCGCCGTGCTCGAATCCGACGGCCCTCGCATGGCCGATGGCGGTGTGAAGGTGGGTGCATGGCGAACCGGTATCCGATCGGCAGCGGTGTTGACGCGCGGGCTCGGCGGCGATAGTGCCATTGGCGTGCGCCCTCGCCTGACAGTCGGCCCGCGGCGCGTCGTGCCGATATCGTCGCTCGGCCGGCATGATTCGATCGCGCGATCGTTCGCAGAGGTGGCGAACGTCTTCGACCGGGGCGGAGCGCCCGGCGGCGACTGGTGGCTCACGAACCCATCGGAAGCTTTCATCAGGGTCTCCGATGAGCTTCCCGCCGCGCTATCGCCTGAGGAGACCGCACTGTTCGACGCGCTCGCCGACGGACCGCTCACGAGGATGGATCTGGCGCAACGCGTCGAGTATCCGCACATGTCGCTGCTCCGAACGAATCGGCTCGAGCAATGGGGCGTGATCGCACGCGCGGGGCTGACGCCCACCGATCTGTGGCATCTAACCGGGGAGTACGAGCCCTGGGATACTGAGACTGCGCGAGTCGCGGCTCGCCTCACAGCGTATCGCCTCATGGTACCTGAGGCCGACATGGTGAGGCAGGTACGTGAGCATCTGACCCGCTCGCTCATGCGGCAGGTGGTCGAGGCGCACTTGGGCGTCGGGTCGGACGGCGACGCTTCAGGGTACGGTCAGAGCAAGCCGAACGGGAAGAAGGGGCTTGCAGAACGGCTTGCCGCCATCGCGCTTGGCGAAGAGCCATCCGACGGACTGCGAACCAATTTGGCGCTCACGACGCCGATCGTGGGCGTTGGTGCGCCGGCGAAGATATTCCTCGATCCGGTGGCCGGAAACCTGCGAGGCACACTGATCGTGCCGGAGGGCGCTTCGGTTGCCAACGCCATCGGCGCCGCCGCCGGCGGTGTTAGCGCGCAACTCGACGCGCTCATTCGCCCGCAGGAGGACGGCAGTATCCTCTGCTACGGACACGCCGAGCGCCGGACATTCGAAACGCGAGACGAGGCTGTGAAATACGCGACTGCCGCGCTCGTGCCCGGCGTCAGTGCAGAACTCGGTAGGAGGGGCGCAGGCGACGCAAACGTCACGGTTCGGGTCCAGCACCGCGGCGCGGAGGTCACCCAGTCGATGGATCCGATCTGGTGGGAGACCGCGATTACCGCGCGCGGGGTCGGGCGGCCGGCGCCGTCGGCCGGCGACGCGCAGCCGGAAGTGACCGTAGCCGAAGAATGGACGCCCGGGCTGCAAGATGCCGAAGAAAGGCACCTTGGGCAGGGTACTGAAGAGCGGCACCCCGAGCCCGTCGAGGACGGGATCTGATGCGTCGTCCGGCGTGGGCTCGGAGCGGTCAGTCGCAGCACGGGCCCCGAACGGACCGAGGGATGCGCGGATGAAGGCACTAGTGCTCAACGGGGCGCACGAAGGCGAGGACGCCCTCGACGCGGTATGCGACGTCGTCGTCAACGAACTCCTGCGGCGCTCGTGGCAGGTCGAACTACTGACCCTCCGCAGCATGGAACTGGCGCCCTGCGTGGGCTGCTTCGGGTGTTGGATCGACGACCCGGGCAGATGCCTGAACGGCAACGACGACGGACGGTCGATTGCTATGAAGTTCTCGCAGAGCAACCTGGTGGCGATGACCACGAGCGTGACCTTCGGCGGGTACTCATCGGAGCTAAAGAAGGCACTCGACAGAGCGATCGGCAATCTCCTGCCGTTCTTCGCCAAAGTCGACGGCGAGGTGCATCACGAACCGCGGTACGACTCGAGTCCGTTCATCATCGCGCTCGGTATGATGCCCGGTCCCGACGCCGAAGCCGAACGCATATTCACCAATCTGGTCCGGCGGAACGCGCTCAACCTACACAGCCCGCTCCATTCGAGCGGCGCGGTGTATCCGGACCAGACGCCGGAGACCGTCAGGTCGGAACTCGTCCGGCATCTCACCAAGATCGGAGCATGGGCGTGACCCCGCAGCGAGCGCTGCTGCTTCTCGGCAGTCCGAGGCCGGCATCGAAGAGCAACTCGGAATCCCTCGGTACGTACTTGATGGAGCAACTTGCCGGCCGCGGCATCGCGTGCGAGACGCTCTCCGTACACGAGGCCCTCTCGCCACGCGACGAACAGCAAGGCCAGACCGGGCTCGCGCGCCTTCTCGACGCCACCGAACACGCCGACCTCATCGTGCTGGCAACGCCGCTCTACGTCGACAGCCTGCCCGCTCCCGTGATACGTGCGATGGAGCTTGTGCGGGATCGCCTCGACACGAGCGACCGAGCCGTCGCGAGCCACTTTTTCGCCATCGTCAGTTGCGGATTCCCGGAAACCATCCACACCGAAACCGCGGTGGCGATATGCCGTCGGTTCGCGAAGGAGGTCGGCTACCTCTGGATGGGTGGCGTCGGGCTCGGCGGCGGCGAAGCGATAGCCGGCAGACCTCTGCCCGAAGCAGGCGGCCTCGTCCGGAATGTGCGCAAAGCGCTGGGGGTTGCGGCCGACGCGCTTGCGGAGGGCGGAGCCGTTCCGGCCACGGCACTTAAGCTCATGCACAAGCCGCTCATGCCGGCGTCGATCTATGCCAGGTTCGGCAACGCCGGATGGAAGAAACGGGCGAGACGCAAGGGGCTCCTTGGCAAGCTAAGGTCCCGCCCATACGCTGCCGACGATCAGTCGTCCGGCTAGTGACGACCGCGTGCAGGTCGCGGCGGCATCGGTACAGCGGGCGACCCAACGTATCTTGATCGTTCGGTGTGGGACGAGCGCATGGCGGCCGGGTCGAGAGAGCTGCGACTAGAGGCCCGTGCACGGGGTGGACTGCATGTATCTTCGATTGATTCTCATCGCGTGGATAGCCGCGAGCGCGTGCACCGAGATACCGAACACCCAGGTTGTGGGTGAGATCGTGAGCGCGGATCCCGCCGGCCAGCAGTTCGTTCTCGTCGACGAGATGAGCAACCGCTGGCGAATCGGGCTGCTGCCGGGGTACCGAATCGCCACCGAGTACGAAATCGAGCTTGGCTTCGCCGACCTCCGCGCCGGGTCGACCGTTCGCGTTTGGGGCTACAGAACCGCGCCCGAATCTTTGTCCGTCTACCTGACGACGTTCCTGATCGACCCCCCGCTGGTCCTCGAAGGGCCGGAACCGGGCGCGACGTTGGCCGGCTGGTCGATCCCGGTAAGCGGCAGGGCGCGTGTGCCCGACAGCGCGACGAGATACCGCCTCGTCGCGGGCCGGCAGCGGCATGTTTCGGGCGAAACGCCGGTAGGACGGTACCGGCCGCGAGCCGAGGACGTGCTCGCGAACGGCGTCGCTGCAGTCGAGCTTGCGCGCGGCACCCTTCATGTCGAGGGTGCCATCAGCGGGGCGCACGGCATGTTCGGCAGCCGGCTAACGCTCGACTCGACCGACGTTCGTCTGGCCGACGCCGGTGCGATCGCGCTTGAGATATCGGCCCGAACCATCAGAGGCGCTCGGGACACGTTCAGCGTCGTCAGGGCGCTTCGCCTGCCTCGCATCGTTCGCCAACCCGCCGCCACCGACAGCTTGCCGCCGGACACCGTCGCCACCCCGAAAGCCGCCCCTGGATGACCGAGAGACAGCTACATCTTGACAGAAACCTGCACGTGATATTCGGCGTGACGTTGATGGCCATCCTCGGCGTCGCGAGCATCGCCCCGGCATTTCCGCAGATCGTGCGCGAGCTCGGCATCTCCGAACAAGCCGTGGGGATGCTGATCACTGTCTTCACGCTACCGGGCGTATTGCTCGCCCCTGTCGTCGGAGTGCTCGCCGATAGGCTCGGCAGGAAGAGAGTGCTTGTGCCGTCGCTTTTCCTCTACGGGATCGCCGGGGGCGCGTGTGCGTTCGTCGCCGACTTCAAAACCGTCCTGGCGCTCCGCTTCTTCCAGGGCGTAGGCGCCGCGTCACTGGGCATCCTGAACGTGACGCTCATCGGCGATTTGTTCTCGGGCAGGCAGCGTGCGACGGCGATGGGGTACAACGCCAGCGTGCTCAGCGTCGGCACGGGAGCGTTCCCCGTCATCGGAGGCTCGATAGCGCTCCTGGGCTGGAACTACCCGTTCCTGCTGGCGCTCCTGGCGATCCCCGTCGGCCTGTTCGTCCTGCTCGCTCTCGACAATCCGGAGCCGACGAACAGCCAAACGATGCGCGAGTATTTCGGCCAGTTGTGGCAGACGGTCAACGACCGGCGCTCGCTCGCCCTATTCGCGGCCGCGATATCGACGTTCATCATCCTTTACGGCTCGTTCCTGACGTACTTCCCGATACTGCTCGGAACCGAATTCGGCGCCTCTTCGGCCACCATCGGGCTTCTCATGTCGTGTATGTCGATCGTGACCGCAATCGTGTCGTCGCAGATTGGCCGCCTCTCGGACAGGTTCGCGCAGCGAAAGCTGCTCGTTGCCGCGTACATCGTGTACGCCGCGGCCGTCATCGCGATGCCCCACATGCCGACGCTCTGGCTGTTCGTGCTTCCGATAGCTCTGTACGGGATCGGACACGGCCTGAACCTACCGAGCCTGATGACGCTGCTCACAGGCCTCGCGCCGCCCGAGCAGCGGGCGGCATTCATGTCGGTCTGGGGCATGACGCTCCGGGTCGGCCAAACGCTCGGGCCGTTGGTGATGGGCCTGGTCTTCACGGTGTCGGGCGACATCCTCGGCGCGACGTTCTACGCCGGAGCCATCTGCGCGCTCGTCACGGCAGCTCTGATAGCCATGGCGTTTCGCGATCGGAGCTGACAGAGTGCGTCGCTTTTAGCGTCGTTATATGCAGGGATGCCATTGGATTCTCGGCGAGACACATGCTCTGCCGATGCACGAATCAGGAGGTTGTCGAATGAACGCCCGCACACTGATCTGGCCGGCCATCGCCGCGCTCATCGCTCTTGCACTCCTACTTGCGGAGTCGGCCCGCTCCGACGGGCATGTGGCGGACGAGGCGCGCTCGTCGGTATGCGTCCGACCGGGCGACGTTCCTCTGAACGACACCGGCGACGATACGCCCGGTCTCAAGGACGAATATCTCGTCAACACGCGGGGCAACGACAGCCCGCGGGTCGGATACGAGCACGCGAAACGGACGACGATCATCCGCCAGACCTACGCACCTAGCGGATCGCACGATGCCCACTCGCACGACTCGATCGAGCAGACGTACTACGTCCTTGAAGGCAGCGGGCGCGTTCGGGTGGGCGACGAGACGTTCGACGTCGAAGCCGGCACCGTGATCCATCTTCCACCGAAGATCGAGCACCAGATCACCAACACCGGAGACGTCCCGCTGGTCAATCTGCTCATCAGCGTGAGTCTCAGCGCCAACGACCTTGAGTGACGCGGGCGCGCCGGATCTCGCCCACGAGGAGGAGGCAGCAACATGGACACGCTAGTTCGAATAGCTATCGTCGCCGCGTTATCGCTGAGCTTGGCAGACGGTGCGATGGCCGATCGCCTGGAGTTGATCGCGCACGTGAACCTCTGGGACGACAGCCCGGTGCGCAGCTCCGACGCGTCGGGGTTGACCTACCACTCGACGAGCGGGCACCTCATCATCGCCGACTCCGAGATCAGCGAGTACGGCGAGCTGACCGACCAGGCTGGCGCGCTCATTTTCTTGGGACACAACGTTTTCGAAGCGTCGCTCGACCTCGCCACGCGCTACGGAGCGTACTTCGCCCCGGCCCACAGCGGACCGCGAACGGAGCCTGTCGGCATCGCCTACAGCCCCGCCGACGGGCATGTCTACGTCACCGACGACGACCGCAAGCAGATCTACCGCTATCGGTTCGACGCCGTCGATAACGTCGACGACGTCGATAGTGGCGGCCGGTTCGGTCTACCGATCGCCATGAGGAAGATCGAGTTCGGCGAGCGATACGCCGACCCTGAAGGCATCGCGTTCGACGGCCGATCCGGCCTGCTGTACGTCGCCTCGGGCACCAGGGACGAGCGGGTGCTGAAGTACCGGTTCGACCCGGAAACGAACGACTTCGCGTATCTCGGGGAGTTCGGTGTCGCCGACCACATAGGCGATCCCGAAGGCATCAGCGTCGACCCGGCGACCGGGAACGTGTTCCTGGTGTCGCGCGATGGAATCGCCGAGTTCCGGACAGACGGCGCGTTCGTTCAACTCTTCGACTTCGGCTTCTTCAACCGACCGGACATCGCGCGCACGCTGCCGGGCGGCCTGACGTTCGCCCCGTCCTCGGACCCGAACGACCACCCGGATGCATGGTCGATCTACGTCTCGCATCGCGGCATCGACAACGGCCGGTTCCCAGAGCAGAACACGCTCGATGGCGCCATCAGCGAGATACGGCTCGTGCGTGAGGCGAGCGCGGTCCGCCCGATTCGCGTGCCGGCGGACCACGCCATGATCCAGGCCGCCATCGACGCGGCGTCGGACGGGGACACTGTCGTCGTCTCGCCGGGCGTCTATCGCGAATCGCTCGTGCTGCGCGACAAGACCGTCATTTTGGTCTCGGAGCCTTTCGTGCCGGTTCTGGGCACGCTCCGGCCCAGCACGTTCGACGTGGTCGGCACGACCGTCATCGACGGCGGAGGAGGAAGTTACGCGATCAAAGTGGCGGCATCCGTCGGCCCGGAGACCACCATCAGCGGCTTCACCATACGCAACGCCGACGACGGAATCGCCGCCCACGGGTCGTTCAGGTTGACCCACTGCCACGTGACGGAAACCACCGACGGCATCGACTACGAAGCCGGTGGCGGACTCGTTCGGTATTGCCGGTTCACGCACAACCGTGACGACGGGATCGATCTGGACGGCGCTACCGGCGTGACCATCGAGCACAGCCACATCGAGGACAATGGCGACGACGGGATCGAAGTCCGGCTGCACCCGTACACCGGCGAACAACTGCGGATTCACGTCCGCAACAACCGGATCGTACGGAACGGCGAGGACGGCATCCAACTGATCGACTACGATACGGTGTCGGATCGAACGTTCTTGATCGAAGGCAACTTCATCACCGGCAACGCGATGGCGGGCATCGGTTGCATGGCGAGCGCCAACACCCGCGAAGACTACTCGGGAGCGCCGATACCCGAGCGGATCGTCCTGTCGAACAACACGTTTGTCGCGAACAGCCATCACGTCACCGGCGGCGCGAGTATGCTGGTCGCCAACAACGTCTTCGCCCAAGCCGGGGTCGCTGCCATCACGAACACTGGCGCACGGTCACGCTTTCTCCGCAATCTGTTCTGGGGCAACGCGACTCAGGCGCAAGGCGCAAGTGCCAACATGACAGAATCGGTGCTTGCCGATCCGCTCCTGGATGCCGAGATGCGTCCGCGACAGGGCAGCCCCGCCATAGACGCCGGCACCGCACGCGCAACATGGCATGGCGAATCGGTACAGATCGTGCCGCCGGCTGAATACCGCGGCCTCGCGCCGGATATCGGTGCGTTCGAACGGCCGGGGAATATGTAGCAGCGCGCATGACGAGCCGAAGTGTGGCACGTCTTAAGGGGCAATGGACGGTGAACTGCCACGGAAGCAGACGCGTGGCCATCCGCGAGGCCGCGACGGGAGACACGTCTCTCGTCGCCCGCACTGTGCGCGAATCGTTCCTGGATGTCGCAGAGCGTTTCGGTCTGACGCCGGAGAACTGCCCCACACATCCGTCGAACTGCACCAATAAGTGGATCGAGCGCAGCATCATGGACGGCACCGCCTACTATATACTCGAAGAGGGCGATACGGCTTGCGGCTCTGTGGCGATGGCGCGGGTATCCGAACGCGTCCGATGCGTCGAGAAGCTAGCGGTGCTACCGGACTGTCGCCGGCGCGGATTCGGCGATGCCCTGCTCCGGCACGTCTTGGACGAGGCGGCCCGGGCGGGAGCGAACAGCGTGCAACTCAGCATAATAGCGGAGCACGACGACCTGCGGCGATGGTACGAGACGCGAGGGTTCGTCGTGTTACGCACGACCATCCACGACCATCCACGATCATCTGCCGTACGCCGTCTCGACAATGGCTCGTGACGTTCTCTGAGACGCCGCGGACAGCATGGAATCCCACGGAGCGATCAGAGCTGCATCCGACATAGCGCCACGCTATGCCATCGGATGCGTTCGCCTGTGGTAGTCCTGCAGCAGCCGCTCCGCCTCATATATCAAGTCTTTCCCGCCCATGGAGTTTGCCTCGACCAGGACCTCATCGGCGCTACCGGAGTCGAGGCCCCTGGGCGGGAACAGGAGGTGCCTCACCGTCTCCATCCCCTCGATGCTCTTTATGGCCCGTGTCAGCTCAGAGCCGCTCATGTCGAGGTAGTGGTAGTCGCGGACGATGAGTCGGGGCTGCTTCTCTCTGCAGATATCGAGTATCTCGCTGGGCAGATGGGTGTAGTGGCAGTTCCGGAACTCGCCAAACGCCTCCCACAGCTCCTGAAGCATCTCCACGTGCGATGCTTCGTAGTTCGACAGGAGGATCGGGTAGTCGTATACCTCGGTACCGATCTCCTCGGATGGGAACGGCTCCAGGACAACTATCTTCGGGGGCGTGGCGCTCTCGAAGCAAGTGAACAGAGCGTCGAATGACGCAACGAGATCGTCGTAGTCGGTCACCGTATCCATGAGGGTGCTCATCACGTCGAACATGGCTGCTTCTACAGCTTTGTCCGACAGTCCCATGATGACGAAGACTATGGCGCGAGTCCCAGCGATCGCAGCGTCTCGTTCGGTGTCGACGTACTCATCGTCCACGCCATCCAGTGAGAATGCGCCCCGCCCCGCAGCATCGGTCACTTCCTTCGACGAAGTGACCGTGCGCAGTGTCGGCCCGTCGAGTCCGTACGATTTCGGCCTTCTGCGCTCGATGATGCCGTAAGCCGGATGCCCGAGGTCTTGCTTGGGATAGAGGATGAAATCCACTTCGGAACTGCCCGGTGCGGCTACCGGACGAAGTGCGATGTTGGCCGACCTGACCGGCAGCACTCGCGAGAAGACGTACGGGCACTCCGCGATCAGCTCCAGGACCCCGGCTTCCATCGTGTCGCCCGCCTGCAACAGAGCGGCGAGCCTCTCCCGCGCCCTATACCATGCCATCGTGGAAGGAACTGGTGGCATCTCCAGATCAGAAACAACGTGAATCGCCGCCATCGTCCGTTCTCCTGGGTCGACCTCGGGCGCGGTGTGTCTTCCAGATCGGTTCGGTCGGTCTATCCTCGCCGGTGTGACGTAAGGGTC
>CAZSJP010000063.1:0-11985 GCA_964606675.1 uncultured bacterium | reverse complement strand
CATCGGCGACGGCTCGATGACCGGCGGCATGGCGTGGGAAGCTATCAACAACGCCGGCGCGTCGGGCCGCGACGTTCTGGTCGTCCTGAACGACAACAGGATGTCCATCGCACCAAACGTCGGCGGGATCTCGAAGTATTTCAACGAGGTCATCACCGCGGACATCTACAACAAGGTGAAGGACGAACTCTGGGACATCCTGGGCAGCATCGCGCCTGTCGGCAAGCGTGTCCGCGAGGGAATCAGCGCCGTGGATCAGGCCATCAAGTCGGTTCTCGTTCCCGGCGTCGTCTTCGAGAAGCTAGGCATGCGCTACTTCGGCCCCGTCGATGGCCACGACATACACGGACTGGTGGCCACTCTCGGGGATGTCAGGGGCCTCAAGGGCCCGAAACTTCTGCACGTATATACACAGAAGGGCAAGGGCATCTCGTTCGCCGAGGACGATCCGTCCGCATGGCACGCTTCCGGCGGGTTCGACCCAAGCGACGGTTCCATGCCGCCGAGCGTCGGCCCGGCAACCTACTCCGACGTATTCGGGAAGACGGTCTCATCCTTGTGCGCGTCGTATCCGAACGTCGTCGGAATCACCGCCGCCATGGCGTCGGGATGTGGGCTGAACCACCTCGCCGAGGCGCACCCGGATCGCTTCTTCGACGTCGGGATCGCCGAACAGCATGCCGTCACGTTTGCCGCCGGGCTGGCTGCCGAGGGAATGAAACCCATCGTGGCTATCTACAGTACGTTCCTCCAACGCGGGTACGATCAGATCATCCACGACGTGGCGATCCAGAACCTACCCGTTGCGTTCGCGCTCGATCGTGGCGGCCTCGTTGGCGACGACGGCGCGACGCACGACGGAATGTTCGACCTGTCGTACCTCAGGCAGATACCCAACATGGTCGTGATGGCCCCGAAGGACGAGCCGGAATTGCAGCGGATGGTCAAGACGCTCGTCGACCACGACTCTTCGCCGATCGCCGTGAGATACCCGCGTGGAGCCGGCCCCGGAACCGAGATCGCCTCCGAGGTCGACACGCTGGAGCCCATCGAGATCGGCACGTGGGAAACGCTGCGGACCGGAACCGACGGTGCGATTCTCGCGGTGGGCGCGATGGTCCGGATAGCGATGGAGGCCGCCGACGACCTGGCCGCCGAGGGTTTCTCCGTCGAGGTCGTCAATGCGAGATTCGTGAAGCCTCTGGACGAGGGGATGATGGATGACCTTGTGGCTCGCCACGGCGCATGGCTGACAGTCGAGGAGAACGTGCTCGCAGGCGGATTCGGCAGCGCCGTGTTGGAGTCGGTCTCGGGCCGAGCAGCACCGGAGTCGCCAGCGGTAGAACGGCTCGGAATACCGGATCGCTTCGGCGAACACGGCACCCGATCCGAGGTGCTCGAGGACTTCGGACTGACCTCACGAGGCATCGCCCAGGCAATGAAGCGCGCCGCCGCGAGGTCGACCTACGTTGACGTCTGAATCGCCGCAACCCGACGCCGCGCGCATTCGGACCATCGGCGTGGTCGCGAACCCGGCGAAGCATCAGTCGCGAGAGGTCGTCGAACGCATCGCGGAGTGCGGGGGGAACATGGGGCTTCGAGTGCTCGTCGTCCCCGAAGCCGAGGCACCCGATACGTCGGCGGCGCTCGACCGCGTCGACGAAGCGGATCTGGCGGAATCGTGCGACGCAGTGATAGCGTGCGGCGGAGACGGCACGATTCTCAGGGCTGCGCGGCTCCTCTCACACGCGCCGCGCCCGATCCTGGGCGTGAACCTCGGCAGGCTAGGGTTCCTGGCCGAGCTTCCTCCCGAAGATCTGGAAGACGGGATCGCACACGTCGCCAGCGGCCGATACACGATCGAGAAGCGGATGACGTTGGAAGCGTCCGTCGACGGCCTCGACGACCCGCTCTTCGCGCTGAACGACGTGGTGGTGACCAAGAGCAATCAGGCCCGCATCATCGTGTTGGAGATGAGCGAGGCAGGGAAGTGGGTCAACACGTACGGAGGAGACGGTTTGGTTCTGGCCACGCCGACCGGTTCGACGGCATATGCGCTGTCGGCGGACGGTCCGATCGTCTCGCCGGACGTCGACGCGGTAGTTGCGGCTCCCATATGCCCGCACTCTCTGACGGTTCGCCCGATGGTGTTCCCCGGCACCGTCAAGCTTAACGTGGCGGTCGTCCATGCTGGGGATAGCGAGGCGCTCGTGACTGCCGACGGTCAGACGGTGCACGCGCTGGAGCCAGGTCAGAACGTCTCGTTGCGACGCGGCGAGCGAGGTTCGCTCCTCATGCACCTGGATCATTCGTCATACTACGACATATTGCGGCAGAAACTCAACTGGGGTATGGACAAAGCACAGCAACAAAGCGCGCGTCCGTAGCAGAACGATCGTGCGGGTGATCCAAGGCCCATGCTGGTAGAACTCTCCATCCACGACTTCGCCCTGATCGAGAAGCTGGAGTTGGCATTCGCTCCTCGCCTGAACGTCATCACCGGCGAGACGGGCGCGGGCAAGTCGATCCTCCTCGGCGCGCTCGGGGCGCTCATGGGGATGCGCACGGCATCCGACGTTGTGCGCACGGGATCCGACCGTGCGGTCATCGAAGGTCGCTTCCGGCTGCCCGACGACCATCCCGCGACGACCATCATGCACAAGGCGGGCGGCGAAGCCGACGGCGGCGAGGTAATCGCCAGGCGCGAGATCGGGGCCGATGGACGCAGCAGAGCCTGGATTGGCGGCGCGTCGGTCCCCGTGCGCATGATGAAGACGCTCGGAGACCGGCTGGTAGACTTCCACGGGCAACACGACCACCAACTCCTGCTCGCCGCCAACGAGCATGCCTCGGTTCTGGACGCGTTCGCCGGCAACAAGGAGAGGGTGGCACGCGTAGAAGCGACCGCCGTCGACTTGCAGGACCTGCGCTCGCAGAGAGAAGAACTCGTCGCGCGACAGGAACAGATCGAGGCGCAACGCGAGGCGATAGAGTTCGAACGAGCCGATCTCGACGAGATCGACCCGAAGCAGGGCGAGTTCGAGAGCCTCGATGCGGAGAGGAAGCTGCTCGAGAACGTAGAGCAGCTTGGCGGCCGACTCTCGGGGATCATCGACCTTCTGAGCGAGTCTGAAGACTCCGTAGTGTCCAGGCTGGGCGCCGGCTCGCGGCTGCTCCAGGAAGCCAACGAGATTGACGAATCGCTCGATGACCTGGCCGCCGAGTACGAGCAGATGCAGGTCATCGGGGGGGAGATAGCCAGCCGACTCGCCGATAGGCTGGAGTTGCTCGAGGCCGACCCCCTGAGGCTCGAACAGGTGCACGAACGCCTGGCAAAGCTGCGCCGGCTGATCCGTCGCTATGGTAGCGTCGAGGCGGCGATAGCTCGCCGCGAAGAGGTGCAGCAGGTGATCGACGACGACGATAGCATGGCAGACCGGATCGCCGCGATCGAGGCTGATATAGTGGCGGCGCACAGCAAGTTCGCCGACGCAGTCGGGAAGCTCTCGAGTGCCAGAGCCAAGGGCGCCGCGAAGCTCGGTCGCCAGATCACCAGATCGCTCGCCGCGCTTGGCATGGAGCGCGCCGAGTTGCAGGCGGACCTGACTAGGACGCCCGCCGAGAAGGTCGACCCGGTGACCGCCGACGTGGTTGAGATCGACGGCGGCGTGTTCGAAGCAAGCGCCGCGGGAGCCGAATCGGTCGAGTTCCTCATCACGCCCAACCTCGGTGAGCCGCTCCGTCCGCTGGTGCGCATCGCGTCCGGCGGCGAAATCTCGCGGACGATGCTCGCGATCAAGAGCGTGCTCGCGGAACACGACCCCGTGGACACGATGGTCTTCGACGAGATAGACCTCGGCGTATCGGGCCGCATAGCCGAAGCGGTCGGCGCGCGCATGAGGGAGCTTGCTCGCCATCGGCAGATCATAGCGATTACGCATCTGCCACAGATCGCGGCCTGTGCCGAACTACACATCGCCGTAGAGAAGCGCGAGGAAGAGGGGCGCACCATGGCCGTCGCCGGCGTTCTCTCGCCCGATGAACGAACGCGCGCCGTCGCCGAGTTGATCGGCGGAGCCGTTGTCACGCAGACCGCGCTGGAGCACGCGCGGTCGATGCTGGAGGCATCCGGCGCGCCGGAGGAGGCGAGGTGACGGAATCGGAGTGGGAGCAGCGCGGGCGACTGGTTGGCGAGACGCCCGAAGACCTCAAGGTGCAGACCAGCCGTCGGCTTACCGTCGGTAATGCTATCAGCCTGCTTCGAGTGGTTCTTCTGCCGTTCCTGCTCCATGCAATCGCCCAGCCGATCGAGGAAGCGATGCTGACGGTGGTCGTGCTCAGCGTCACCATCGCGATGACGGACATGCTCGACGGTTTGGTCGCTCGGCGCCTGAATCAAGTCTCGGAACTAGGCCGCGTATTCGACCCGGTGGCTGACAAGATATGCACCGGCACCGGCACCATATGGCTCTACATGTACCGCGGTCTTCCGTTGTGGATCGTGCTGCTGGTCGTCGGTCGCGACGTCCTGATCCTGATAGGGAGCGTGCTCGTCGCACGGAAGCGCCGGGTGGTGATGCCGTCGGCACAGATCGGGCGGGTGACGACCACCGTCCTCACGGTGACACTGTTCATATACGTGATCGACTGGACCTGGCCGCAGCAGGTGCTGGTCATCGCCAGCGGCATCCTGGTCGCGAGTTCCTTCGTCGTCTACTACCGCATCGGTCGTCAGATGCTGCGCAAAATCTGACGCCGCTCGGAGCATCGCCGCGCAAGACTCTCTCGGAGGGTTGACCGGGCCGAGGGGCGACGCCAACGTATGACTGATTCATCAGTGCTCTCTTCCCCGGCTTCCGACATGTTGGACTGCATGTTGGGCTGCAACAAGCCGTCTCGGAGCCGGTGAGCGTCAATTGTACAGGTCTCGGCCAGTTACCTCGGCCGGGCCGAGGGGGGATATCTCCATGGCGACAACGCCCCGTGAGCCTCGCGGCTCCATGCTCCCGACGCGATACGTCTTCCTCGCGTTGCTCGTGGCGACACAGTTTGCGTCCGCGCAGACAATCACTCTCGGCGACTACCTCGGCATCGTCCGCGAACGGCATCCGGTATTCGAGAAGCAACGCCTGACCGCAGAGATTGAGCGTCACGGTCGGGAGAGCCTTCTTGGCGCGCAAGACTGGATGCTGGGCGCCACGCCGGTGTACAACTCCCGCTGGAACGTAGACAACGGAATCGATCCCGAATCGATGCACGTGTTTGGTGCCGGCGCGACCGCCGAACGTGCGTTCTGGAAGACCGGCGGACGGCTCAGCGCGTCGTGGAACCTGTCATACGCGCACTCGACGGGCTCTCCTCTCGCCGAGAGCATGGAGCCCATCTGGCTGGCGATCGGCGCGGACGCTCCGTCTAGTAGCTCCGATCTCTACCAGCAGGAGTTCAGGGCTCGCTACACCCACCCGTTCCGGCGGAACGTGGGCGGCGAACTCGACCGCCTGGCGTACGACCTCAGCGGCTTCTCGGTGGACGCGGCGGCGATCCAGGCGTACGAGAATCAGGAAGCGTTCCTGCTCAGTGTGGCGCATCTGTTCATCCGCTGGGCGGCGCTCGGAGAGCAGAAGAGCATCATCGCCGAGCGGCAGACACTCGCCGAGAGCCAGGCGGCATTGGTCGCTCGCAAGCGGCGCGCGAACCTGGTGGATCAGGTCGACGTGTTGCGAGCGCAGGATGCCGTTCGGATGGCCGAGCAGGGCGTGATGCTGATAGGGGCGCAATGGCGCGCTCAGAGGGCGCAACTGGCGGTTCTGGCGAAGAGCACGGCCATCGACACGCTCGGCCCGGAGTTCTCCATCTACGACCGCGTGCCCGCCCCGAGCGCCGACGAAGCCAGCCGGGAATTGCGTGAGTCGTCGCGAGTGCTACGAACGTTGGCCATCTACAAGGGGCAACTCGAGCGGCAACTAGGCGGTTGGGAGGAGATGGCGAAGCCAGTCCTCTCGGTGGGAGGCGAGTTCGCGCTCGTCGGCGGAGGCAGTGATGCGCTGGAGATGGTCAAGATCTTCAAGCCGGATTTCATGGCATTCGCGCAGTACCGGTTCCCGCTCGAAAACCGCGCCGCCAACGCCAACATGCAGAAGGCGCGTGTGCAGATCAGGCAGCTCGATCTGGAAGTGGCGAACGTCACGCTCGGCCTGGAGGCGGCGCTCAAGAACCAACTCATACTGCTGGCAGAGCTTGAGCGCGTGCTCACACTGAACGAGCAACAGATCGAGACGGCCAAGGCCCGCACGGTGGCGGAAGTCCGGCGGTACAACCAGGGGCGCGGCGATCTGGCGTTCGTGATCCAGAGCCAGGACAACGAGCAGCAGGCGAGGCTCACCTATGCCGAGAACGCGGCGGCCTACCAGGGGCTGCATCTGGAGCTACAAGCGTTGCTCGACATTCTTCTGCCCAGCGACGAAACTCCGAGCGGTGAGGGGGGCTGACCATGAAATCCGTCATTCGATTCTTCGCAGAACACGACAAGCTCGCCTATCTCATCACCGTGATGCTGCTGCTGTTGGGGCTGGCCACGCTGCGAACTGTCAAGCGCGACCAGTTCCCGCCGGTCGACATGGGCATAGTGAACATCGTCACCCGCTATCCGGGCGCGTCTCCCGAAGACGTCGAGCTGAACGTCACGAACAAGCTGGAGGAACAACTGCGGGACGTCGACGGCATGGACGAGATGACCTCGTTCTCGATGGAGAACATCTCGCAGATAGACATCATCATCGACTCGGACGTTGCCGACCCGGACGAGGTCAAGCGCGACATTCGCGACGCGATCGCACGCGCAACGGATTTCCCGCCCGAGGTGACCGACGCGCCCCTGGTGAAGGAGTGGGTCACCACCGACATGCCGGTCTTCGAGATCGGCCTGGCCGGTGAAGTGCCGTACCCGGAGTTGCGAGAGCTGGCCAAACTGTTCGAGAAGAAGCTCAAGGACCTCGACGGCGTCTCCCGCCTCGATCGGTTCGGATACCGGGCGCGGGAGATAAAGGTCGAGGTGCGCCCGTCGGCAATCGACAGGTATCAGATCCCGGTCAGGCAGATCGTCGCGGCGATTCAGGCCGACAACATCCGGGCGACCGCCGGCTCGTTCGAGTCGTACACCAGCGAGCAGAGCATCGTGACGCTGGCCCAGTTCCGCGATCCGATGGAGGTTGGCGACGTCATCGTGCGAGCTTCGTTCGAGGGGCCGCGCATCCGAGTAAGGGACCTTGCGGTGATTCGGGACGGCTTCGAGCCGGAGAAGGTGCGATCTCGCATGAGCGGCCACTCGGCGATCTCGTTCATGGTGCACAAGAAAGAGTCGGCCGACGTAATCCGCATGGTCGACTCGATCCGCGACTTCATGGCCAAGGAACGGGAACGCCTACCCGAAGGCGTCCAAGTCCTTTCGGGCATGGACGGCTCGAAATACGTCCGTTCGACGTTCGGAGTGGTGGGCAAGAACGGCGCCATCGGTCTGGTTCTGGTCATCTTCACGCTCATGATATTCCTGAACTTCCGGTCGGCGTTCTGGGTGGCGATGGGCATCCCGGTTGCCGGGCTGGGCGTGATTTTCCTTATGGCGCAACTTGGCTACTACCTGGAGACGCCGAGCCTCATTGCGATGATCATCGTCGTCGGTATCATCGTCGACGATGGGATCGTCGTAGCCGAGAACATCACGCGGCACAGAGAGCGCGGCAAATCGCCTATCGACGCCGCCGTCGACGGCACGTACGAGGTCTTCGCGCCGGTCGTCACGACAGTGATAACGACGATTCTGGCTTTCGCGCCGCTCTTGTTTATGGCGGGGATGCTCGGCAGGTTCATCTTCGTGATGCCGATGGTCATCACGCTGGCGCTGGCGCTGTCGCTCGTCGAGTGCACGCTTGCGTTGCCGGCACACATCGCCGGCGGCAAAGCTGCTTCACGCAGGAAAGAGGCGTCGGAGGGGAGTTGGTTCCGAGCCGCTCGCGACCAGTTCCGCCGGTTGGTGCTGGTAGTGCTGAAGCTGCGGTATGTGGTCGTCATGCTGTTCGTGGGGGCTTTTGTCGGCGCTCTCTGGTATAGCATGAACTACATGAACTTTGTGCTGTTCCCCACGCAGTCGTCGAAGGAGTTCTTCATCGTCATCGAGACTCCGGTCGGCTCATCGCTCGACGCCACGGCCGACAAAGTGGTTGAGATAGAAGAGATAGTGGCCGAGTTGCCCCCCGAGGAACTGAGCACTTTCTCCGCCACCGTCGGCAAGATCGAGATGCGGCCCGGCGAAAGCGAAGACCGCGCCAACATACGTGTCAATCTGACCCCGTGGACGGAACGCGAGAGGAACGCCGACCAGATCGTGGAGGACTTGCGCTCCCGCATGGCGCACATTAGGGACGCGAGCATCCGTTTCGACGTTCAGGGAGGCGGGCCACCGGTGGGCAAGCCGATCACGATGCGTGTGGTTGGTGCCGACGACGAGACGCGCATCCGATTGGCCGATTCGCTCATGGCGTACCTTGCGTCGATCGAGGGCGTGAAGGATCTGGCACGCGATGACAAGGCGGGCAAGGAAGAGGTCGTCATCAAGCCCAACAGAGGCAGAATGTCGGAATTGGGCATCACCGTCGCCGACATCGCGCGCAACGTGCGCCTCGCGTACGACGGGCAGGTCGTCACCAGCGTGCGTTACGGCGACGAGGACGTGGGCTTCCGCGTGCAGATGGAGGAGCGCTATCGCGCCTCGCGGAACGTGCTCAAGCGGCTGTCGATTCCGAACCGGCTAGGGCGCCTGATCCCGCTTCGGCAGGTTGCCAGCTTCGGCACGGGACCGGGCCCGGCCAACCTGTACCACTACGAGGGCGAACGCACGATCACGATCTCCGGCGACGTCGTGATGGGCGTTCTGACGCCGCTGCAGGTCGTGGAGGCCGTAAACGGCCAGTTCGACGTAGACCGCGACTGGCCCGGGATGCGCCTGGTGATCGGCGGCGAGGCCGAGAAGACGGCCGAGATGATGGCCAGCCTCGGCATCGCGTTCGCCATGGCGGCGGTCGGGATCTACTTCGTGCTGATCCTGCTGTTCAACTCGATGACCCGCCCGCTCCTGGTGATGCTGGCGATACCGTTCGGGCTGATCGGCGTCATCGTCACGTTCGCTCTTCACAACGAACCGATGGGCTTCATGGCGATGCTGGGCGTTATCGGGCTGTCCGGCGTCGTGGTGAACGATTCGCTGCTGCTTGTGAATTTCGTCAATCAGCTTCAGATCGCCAGACCGGGCACGAGCCTGGTCCGACACGTCGCCGAAGGCACAGCCACGAGGTTGCGACCGATCCTGGTAACGTCGATCACGACGGTTGCCGGGTTACTGCCGCTGGCCTACGGCGTCGGCGGCTCGGATCAGTTCGGCGGCACGATGGCACTGGCGATGGGCTACGGCATTCTGTTCGCCACGCCGCTCACGCTGGTGCTGCTACCATGTTTCCTGATGATACATAACGATATAGGCCGAGGTGCGGCGCGAATCCACAGGCTGATTCACAGGACGCCAGCCGAGGAAAGTTGAGCGTACGCCTGCCCCGGCGATTGGCTGCGGCAGGCCGCCCGACGTCGGGCGGCCGTCGACGACATTCGCTCTGTGCGAAGAGGAGCCGGTGTAGGGAAGAGGTGGCATGAGCACTCAGGACGCGGCGTTCACACTCGAAGTTGGGGACACCGATGCTCGGTGCCCCGTGGGCGAGGAAGTAGCTGCGCGGAACTTGGCAGAGGGCAAGACGCCCGTGATTTCGTGCGAAGGTGCGTGCATCGGAGGAGAGATCGCTCGCCAGGCGGCGAACATGGTCGCGCGCGAGGAGCCATACCGACGCGCCTGCCACGGCGAGCTGTTCTCGGTGCCCGGCTCGGCGATGACCGAGTGGGCCAATGAATCCGACCGGGTCGTGCTGATCGACGGGTGCTTTCTGCGCTGCCACGGCAGGATAATGGAGAACCTGATCGACGAGGACAGTCTCGTCCAGTTCGATGCGCTGTCGATGTACAAGAAGCACAACGACGTGTTCGGAATCGACGACGTGCCCGAAGAGGAACGGATGGAGGCGTCACGGCTGGTAGCCGATAGGGTACTCGGCATGCTCGCCGAGGCGCGGTAGCGTCGATGCAGAGCTCACAGCGTGCACCAACTCGGCCTGCCACGTTCTCGGCTACGCGCTCGTCGCACCGGTTGCCGTAATCGCGTTCATCGCGGTAGGCAACCCGCTGCTGGGATTCCCGTGGCAGGGCTGCGTGTAGTCCGATAGCTTGGGCTAGAACGCCCGCTCGCGAGTCCGACGATCGAGCCGACCTTCCGAGATCCGCACGATCGCGCCGAAATCGTGAGCGGGCGTCGCGCCCTGGCACGCGGCGACGAACGCTCCGACGGCATTGGCGTAGACCAACGTCTCGCCCGGCGATTTGCCCGCGAAGGTACCGTCCAAGAACGCCGCGAGGAACGCGTCGCCGGAACCGACGGTGTCCACCACGTCCACAACGAAGCCGGGATGCTCGTACCACGTCCAGTCGAGCCAAAGAGCCGCTCCGTCGGCGCCGCGCGTGACGCACACAACCGGGCATTCGAAACGCTCGGACAGTGCCGCGGCGGAGCGCTGCAAGCCATCGGGGCCGTCGGCCGGTGGTAGATCGAACCACTCCGCCAGCCTGGCCATCTCGTCGTCGTTGAGCTTCACGACGTCGGCCTGCTTCAGTGAATCCTCGACAATCGATTGCGTATCGAACGGCGGCCTCAGGTTGACGTCGAACACTCTGAGCGTCTCGGACGCCACGACTTGGCGGATAGTCGCCCGACTGGTTTCGCTGCGCTGGGCGAGGCTTCCGTATACTACCGCCTTGGCCTTGGCGGCTCTCGCCAGGAGAGCGTCGGTGCACTCCACCGTATCCCACGCCGACGGGGCGACAATCTCGAACTCCGGCGTGCCCGATGCATCAAGGCCGACGGTGACGAAGCCTGTCGGCAGCCCCGGGCTTGCTTGAACCAGATCGGTCGACATGTTGCGGTGTTTCAGTCGCCTGACGATCTCCCGCCCAAGCGCGTCGTCGCCGACGCTGCTGCACATGGCCGCCGACCTTCCCGTCTCGTGCAGGTGGCACGCGACGTTGAGTGGAGCGCCGCCCAGAAACAAGCCGCCTGGCAGAGCGTCCCACAGGACTTCGCCTATGCATAGTATCTCGTCTTGCATCGATGCAGGCTCCGGAGGACCGTCCATGCGGCCCGACAAGGTTCGCACGCGTTTCCCGATCCACGACACATTCGGGCGGAATGAGCCGCGGAACACAGAACATACTTCCGGCGCCGGTCGAGATCACAGACGCGACGCGCCAGTTGCCCCGTGCGCCGGCGCGCTTTAGCATGGGTTACGGCACTCGGTGGCCCCAGGGCGATGCGAGGCACGGCCCCGCCCTGATGGTCGGCCGCGCTGGAGCACTCCACAGGAAGGCGCAACGACGGATGAACTCGAAAGAGCGTGTGCGCGCAGCAATCGACGGCAGGCCCGTCGACAAGATTCCGCTGGGCTTCTACATAGTAGACTGCGACACGATCGAGCGTGTGATCGGCCGCAAGACGTACGTGCGAAACAAGATCGACACGCAAGTCGCGCTCTGGGAAGGCCGGCGCGATGAACTGGTCGAGAGCCTCGCAAAGGACACCGTCGAGTTCTACAGCAAGATAGATTGTGTCGACCTGATCGCGTTCAAGGAAGCACCGGTGCTCCCGCCGAGGACCGACGACACCTCCGCGGCACCGAGGCGTATCGACAGCGAGACGTGGGAGGACAAGGACGGGCGCGTATACAAGGCGTCGAGCCTCACCAACGAGATCGCGTGCGTGCACGATCCGACGACGAAGTCGATGGACGTCGACGACTTCAACGTGGACATGTTCCCGATGCCCACCGTCGACGAAATATC
>CAZSJP010000062.1:5346-12064 GCA_964606675.1 uncultured bacterium | reverse complement strand
TGGTACCTTGGGGCGACGACCGGTACGGCCCACGCAGCGAGCTCTGCCGCGAGATCATGCGCGAGCTGCTGGCCGAGGCACACGCTCGCCGGATTACGCTCTACAGCATGGACGACGAGTTCCTCTACCTCCCCGAATGGCTGGAGAAGACTGGCGCGACCCTATCGGCGGACGATCCGAAGCTCTACGACGCGCTGAAGAAGAAGTACCGCGACCTGCTCAACGAGCTGCCCGAACTCGACGGCATCGCCACCAGAGTCGGTGAGATCATCCCGCAAGGCGAGCTGGCCGCATGGCACATCATCCACACCGGCGACGACCGATCGATCGAGGGCAACTACAGGCGTTTCATCAAGGCGATGCAGGACGTCGTGGTTGGCGAGATGGGCAAGCAGTACCTCCATCGCACGTGGACCGTCAACACGTGGGAGCAGTCGAGCGTGCCCGAGATCTACGAGCGCACGTTCAACGACGAGATCTCGACCGACGACACGATCCTCAGCATCAAGATCACGACCGGCGACCAGTGGGAGTGGCAGCCGATCAACCCGACGTTCGGACAGACGCCGCATGCCACGTGCGCGCAGGTCGAGACGGGCAAGGCGCAAGACTACCTGTCCGGCCCTCCGGACTTCTCCGCCGAGTTCGCTCAGGCGGGGCTCGAATGGGCCTTCGAGAAGGGCGCTATCGCCACGATGGTCAACCAGCGCGCCCAATGGCACGAGAGCTTGTGGGGCGGCATGGAATACGCCGCGTGGAGATGCGCGTGGGACCCGTACCAGGACGTGCGCACCGTGGTCTCCGAATGGGCCGGCGCCACGGTCGGACACCAGATCGCCGACCGCGTAGCCGACCTGCTGCTCGACCTCGACGACATCCACCGCGAGGGCTTCCACATCCATGGCGTGGCTTACCACACGTGGGAACCGTTCCGCCACGCGCGCGTCGGCTGGGTGTGCATGGGCAACCCGTACGTCGACGGCGGTCGTGGCCACCATCGGCACCTGCGCGATCTGTACATCATGGCCAAGCCCGAGCTCGAATATGGCCTGCGCACCATGGCCGATTACACCGCACGCTACGACCGGTGGCTCGCCTCGTACCGCGAGTGGCTGACCGAACTACCCGACCCCGAACGCGGTCGTTGGCTCGACGCGATCCTGCAGCGCGGCGCGAACAACCTTCACATCAACCTCGCGTACGTCACGGCTTTCCTGCGCTACTTCGATTACGTCGACCATCGCGACGAAGGGCGCCGCGGCCGTGCGGAAGCGGCAATCGGCGAGCTTGGCCCCGAACTGGAGCGCTTCAAGGCGCGATCGAAGGAGATCGTCCAAGGTGCGGAAGTCTTCCTCGAACTGGCCAAGAACGGCCTCGACGACTTGGACGCGACGGAAGATACCATCGCCGCCGCACCTGACGCCGACGAGGTCGAGCGTCTCCTCGGGGCCGCGCGCGAGGCCGACGAAGCAGCGATCGCCGGCGCACCCGATGCGCCCGAAATCGCCCATTGGTTGGGCGTGATCGACACGCGCGACATCCTGCATATTGCGCTCGACGAGGGTACGGTGCGCATCCAGCACCTCCTCGGCGATGGCCCGACGGTCGACAGTGCCGGCGCTACGGGTCGTCCGAAGGGCCCCGGCAGGTGCTGCGTGAAGCTCGGCATGGCCGGGCATCGCGGTTGGGCGTACATCCTCGAGCAGCCCACCGACGAGAACGGGCAGACCGTCAGCGTCCTTCTGCACGACAACGGCAGAGGGCAGATGACCTACGACGTCAAGGTCTACTGGATCGCCGAATGACCGATCCGGGCCGCCACAGAATGACCACCTTCAGCGCCGGAGCGGGCTCGCCGCTCCGGCCATGTTCTACCCTCCCCGGGACAGCACTTGATGACACGCCTGTTCGCAATCGCCGTTGCCGCTCTGGCGGCCTTCACCTACGCCGCCATCACAGGATTCGCGGGGTGCACACCCATGAGCGTACCTGACCTAACGCCGTTCGCGGAGACATACGAGTTCTCCGCCGAGCCGAACGAGAATCCGCCGAAGATGCTGCTCTTCACCAGCATCAGCCCGCAGTGGTTCAAGCACAAGGCCGAGTACCTGGCCGAGATCGGCGTCAAGGGCGCCATGATGAACGGGATCATGCACTCGTGGGAATCGGACATCTGGAAGCTGCCGAACCAGTATGTCCCCGACGCGCCCGCCGGACGGGTCGTGGGCGATGAGAACCCGCTCTTCCAGCTCTGCAAGGAGATGAACGAAGTCTGCGCCGCGAACGGCATCGGCGAGAACAGCATCAAGATCGCGTACTACACCGACGTGCCGGATTGGTTCGACGACGACGCGTGGGCAGGGGCCGCCGAGAACTTCCGCCAGGGCGCCATCTTCGCGCGCGACGCGGGATTTCGAGGCATAACGGTCGACATCGAGTACGTCGGCTACATGTATCACCTCGACTGGGCCGGTTACGACTCGGTCGGTTACACGCGCAAGTCGGACGCTGAGATGCTCGACAAGGCCGAGGAGCGCGGCTACGAGATCATGTCGGCCATGATCGCCGAGTACCCCGACATGGTGAACTGGCACCTGCCCGAATCGCCCCACGTCTACGGTCCGTTGGCGAAGACGCACGTTCGGGGCATGATTCGCGCGTTGGCCGAACGGGACGCTCCGGGCGGCTTCCATGTGTCCACGGAATGGACGTACACGCTCACGTCGCCGAAGGGCATCCTCAGCTACTATGCCGCGCTCGTGAACTCGATGGACGAGCTGCTCGACGACGATCTGATGGATTACTGGAATCGTCGGTGCACCATCAACATGGGGCTGTGGCCGCTTGGGTTCTACAAGGACGTCCTCGGCGACGACGGCGAGCGGATCGGCTACACCGGGAAGGACGAGACGTTCCACGGCGCGGTGGTCGGATCGTACGCCGACAAGACCAGCAACTACTCGGTCGACGAGTTCCGGAATCAGTTCGGAACCGTTTCGGCCCTCGCGTCGACCTACTTCTGGATCTACTGCCACGGCCAGGTGCTCTGGCGAATGACCCCCGACGAGATGACCCGTTTCTACGGCTCGACCTCCGACACGCTGCCGGTGGACGTGAATCTGGAAGGGTACATCGACGTGATGCGACAGGCGCGCCCGATATCGAACCCGAGCGTGCTGGAGGGCGCTGCACTGGCGAAGCGAGGCCGGCGACCGGCCTACGTCGGCGTGACCCCGTCATGGCAGGTAAGCGGAGCCTACCCGGCGGCGTCGACCGAGGAGTACGCAGTTGCCCACGCCCCCGAGACGGACCCCGGTTCGCCCGACGTGACGTGGAAGACAGTACGCCCCGAAGCCGACGGCCTGATAGACCTGCGCGAGCACGTCGACGAACGCTCCGGTTTCCTCGCGTACGGCAAGGCCGATTTCGTGGCCGAGGACGACATGCCGGTGGTGTTTCGCTTCGGGAGCAACGACTGGGGCACCGTCTTCCTCGATGGGAAGAAGGTGTTCGAGTACGCCGAGAAGGGCGGCCGCACGGCGGAGCCGGATCAGGACAGCTTCGTCGTCAACGTCTCCGAGGGCCGCCACACCGTGCTCATCAAGTGCGGCGACCTTGGCGGCTCGGCGTGGTGGTTCTTCTTCCGCATCACCGACCTAACCGGCGAGGCGTCGTCCGGGCTCAGTTGGGTTCTGGAATAACGCATCAGCGAGGAACTCGCGACGATGGACGTCGGCGTCGGGGAGCAATCGCCAGACCCGAGCCGGGGCTTCGGCGGTTGTCCGAACTCGACCTACCGGGCGAGGTAGTCTTCGGTAAACAGAGTGCCGAATATCGCGCGCGGCGTCGGCTCCGACACGGCGTCGGTCGAGTGTCCGTAGAACACGCAGAATACCTCGCCTCCCGGAAGCTGTGTGCATACCGGGTACCCCATGTCGCCGCCGGCGTCGAACCGGTGAAGCGTCGTCAGCGTCGACATGTCCCACGTCCGGCAGGCGTCGGTGCTGAGAATCGCGCGTACCTCCAACGGCGGACGTCGGTGGCCATACACCATCAGGACGTTCCCGCTGTGTAACTTCAGGCAATACGGCGGATGCCCCCATACCGGTAGTTGCACCGGCTGGGACCAGGTAGCGCCGTGGTCGAGCGATTCCGACTGATACATGAAGTAGCCGTATCCGTCGCGCTTGGTGCCGTTGCCGTTCACCTCCGCGGGGAGTTCATCCATCGGCTGTCCGACCCAGTCCGTTCTCAGGATGCACACCACACGTCCGTCGCCGGTGTCGAGAATGGACGATTCGGTGAAGTCGAAGGGGTTGCCGTTCGGTATCAAAGAGCGATACGACCACTCACGGCCATCGGGCGTGCCTCTGAGGAACACGGGGGCGTTGGGATTCACGGCGGTCGATTTCCACTCCCGCACACCGTCGCCTTCACCAGTCCCGCCGTGATTTCCGGCCAGCAACAACGAGCCATCATCCAGCCGCGCTATTTCGAATGGGAAGAATGTGTCGAACGGACCGAGGTTGGTGAGTTCGAACGGCTTCCCGACAGGCGTTGATCCTTCATACACGTTCCCCATCAGCGTCGCCGGTGTCGTGGTGCCGGGTTCATACCCATGTACCAGCGTGAGAACGCTGCCGTCGCCGAGAGCGTGGTTGGCTCCGTGACCGCCGCGAGTCGCGTGCTCGACCGGCCCTATGTCCGGCAGCGTCTGCGTCCCCGACCAGGAGCGGCCGCCGTCGTCCGACCGCGCGTACCACAGCTCCGCCACCGGCTGGTAGTGCGCATGCACGTCGATCGCGCGAAGCTTGTCGAGCAGCTGGTTTGTGTAGGAGACCACAATCGTGTTCCCTGACCTCAGCAGACCGGTTAAAGAGGATTATTGCTCGTCCGAGGAATAGACTACGACGTCTTCCTTCATGCGAATCCTCCTGCGGCGTCGCGTCTGCCTTGGGCTCTCGTACGCTCCAAGTGTACGGCGACGACCTACTGGACAGAAGGCGGACAGCGCACCAACAGCAACGCGTGACGGCCGGGGCAGGGGGACATTCCGGCCTCTCCCTATCGCTGCTCCTCCCCGATCGCTTCGATCATCTCCTTCGGTATCGCGGCGGCGTAGACCTGCTGCACCCCGGTCCGGTCCGAGCTGAACACTGCCCATTTCAGGTCCGGGCTGATGTAGGCGTGGGGGTGTGTGTCCAAGACGTACTCCCCGGAGCCCCCGCGGCGGTGCCCCCGGTTGTAGGTGGACTTCGCCTGACACACGACTGCCGCGCGGTTCGTTGCCGCCGAACCGATGACCACCTCGTCCGGCATGTAGGCGTCGCCGGCGAAGACGCGGCCTGACGGTTCGACCCCGATGTGGTTGAGCTCCCACGGCGTGCAGACCTCTTTGTGCGGTTCTCCCGCCTTGACGCGGATAATGCGCCCCTTTCCGTAGTCGTAGTCCTCAGTGTAGTTCAGCGTGGCGACCAGCTCTCCCGTCGGCCCGAGCCACGTCTCGTGGCCCGACAGGCTAGCCGTATGGGGTGGCCCCACGGGAAGGCGAGTCACGGCGCCGTCCGGAACGCTCAGCAGGAACAGCGTGCATCCCTCGGTGCCGCACAAGAGCTTCACCGTGCCATCGGTTGCGAAGACGCAGCCACGGTTGTGCTGGATCATCAGCTGCTTCCCCTCGGCCGGCTCGAACTGCAGATGGGTGTTGCAGATGTAGGGGTCCTCGTGGATGATCTCGACGGTGCCTCGCTCAAGGTCGGCGATCCCGACGGCGAACATCTGAGGGTCGAACGACAGCGGCTTGCTGAACGCGAGGTAGCGGCTGCCCACCGAGATGTCGAAGGAGCCGTTCGTCGGCACGCCATCGGGCACGTCGATCACTCGTTCGGCCTCCTTCTCCAGGTCGAACTCGACGAGCTCCCGGGATATCTTGCCGCTGTACCGCCAGTAGTAGAACTTCCCGCCGTTGGCCATGATTCGCCCACCGCCCCGGCCCAGGGCGCGCTTGTCCCATGTCCCGAAATCGCAGATCACGTACTCCATCGAGTTCGGGGCGTGCTCGGGCACGTGCCGCCCGTACACGAAGCAGTGCGAATCCGGCGGACACCACGGATATTCGCAATAGATGTTGCTCTTGTCGGTGGGTTCCTCCGTGGCTTGGTGAACGGCCACACCGTTCGGCAAGTGTTCGACGGATGCGTGCATGGCGGGGTCTTCTCCGATCGGTTCGCGTCGCGGCTTCGAGAATGGAATCCACCTCGGGGACTGCATGATGCTATCGCCCCGCAATGCCGGGGGCAACCGGATTGCGGGCCATCGCATCGCCCCCCGGAAATCTCGCCCCGACGGACCGGGATTCGTACTGCTCGACCGGACGGGGTCGGACTTGTGGATCGGTCGGAGCATGGGTATGCTAGAGATCGTCCGTAGCGTCGGACCGATCGGCGGCGATGGATCGGCCCGGTCGTGTCTCGACGTGCCTTCGCGGACAGGCACTACGAAGAGCGAAAGATCGGATCGCGAGTGGCGACAACGACGACGACGCAACCCAACCGAGAGCGCTCGCCGACTCCGTCGACGCACCACGTGTGGGCGGGCACGGACGACTTCCACCGCTGCACGTGGCGGAACGTGACGCTCGACGAAGCAGGGCTTCGGCTCAGACGCGGCGTCACGCTGGCGGACGAAAGCGGACGGTGCACACGCAACGACCGGGAAT
>CAZSJP010000062.1:0-5336 GCA_964606675.1 uncultured bacterium | reverse complement strand
CGCCGGCCAACGCGTGGCAAAGAAGACGTTCCTCGTCGACGCATTGTCAGCCGACGGTGCCGTCATCGCTCCGTATCTAGACTGCGACACTGTCGGTGGCGAGCTGGAGATGCGCGTGAACGACCACGTGGTCGTCGTTCGCCACGAAGAGCCGCGTCCGTATTGGGAGGATCGGTGGCGCCGCGTCGAGATCCCGGCGGGATGGCTGGTTGTGGGCGAGAACGAGATCGTGTTCCGCGCGATCGGCTCGGCTCGCTGGTCCGTGCTGGTCGACGAGAGCTGTCATCCAGAACACAGCTACCAGAGCGACGACGGCGGCGCCACGTGGCGCTCCGACGAACTGGGCGAGAACGACCGAGCAGACGGCGAGTACCTCGTCCGCCTGTGGCTCGATCAGTATCACCGCCAGGGCGAGGTGTGCTCCGAGCCGGTAGACTTGCTGCATTGCGAGGGCGGCACCGGAATCGCTTCTGCCGGCGACGCGACTGCCGTGAGCTTGCGGACCGAGGCGTCGGTTCCGCTGGGCACCGGATACACGCTCCAGTGGCGCGCCGGGCCTTCTCCCGACTACCGACCGGAGACGTGGACGGCCTGGGCGGACGTCGACGACGCTGACGAGCTTGGCATGCCAAGCGGCGCTCGGTTCTTCCAGTGGCGCGCCCTGATTGAGACGGCTGACCCGGCCAGCACGCCCGTTCTCTCTGCCGCAAGACTCACGGTCGAACGGGACAACGACCGCCCCACGTCGGCCCGCGTGACCTCCTCCGACAATCCACCGATCGTACGGAGCTCCTACCGGTTCTCACACTTGCCTGCCGACGCCACGCGGGGCAGACGTTTTCGCGAACGATGGAAACTGGACGACGTTGTGCGGGGTGCCTCATCTGAGTTCGAGGCGCTCGTGCGCCTGCAGCAGTGGACCCGCAATCAGTGGGAGAACGGGTGGGACCGCGGCGAGACCGACTTCTGCCCTCCGTGGGACGCGATGGCGATCCTGGAACTGGCAAGCCGCGGACTGAGCCTCGGCATGTGCACCCATTACGCGACCGTTATGTCGCAGGCCTGCGCTGCGCTCGGATTCGTCGCGCGCACGCAGATCATGCGGAACCACTGCATCAACGAGGTCTGGTCGAGCGATCGCCGCAAGTGGGTCGCGATGGATGTCGGCGGCGATCAGAACGACGAGACGAAGTTCACGTACCACTTCGAACGCGACGGGGTGCCGCTGAGTGCCCTCGAAGCCCACAGGGCGTGGGTCGAGCGGGATTTCGCCGACGTCGAGATCCTACCGGCCCCACCCGCTGCGACCGGTGACGAGTTCGTCTTGCAGAAGCGCCTCAAGCTGTTCGAGCGTTTCATGATATCGCTGAGGAACGACGAACTGGTCACGATGGCTCCTGGCGAACCGGAGCATGGGGCGGGGTCGTACCACTACGACCGTTACCTTTTCTGGGAAGACGAGCACACGCCTCCGTTGCCGTGGTTCTCGCGGCACACCGACCGGCCGGGCGACCTGTACTGGACGGTGAATCGCGCGGCAATCCACCTGCAGCATGAGGCGGCGCCCGGTGTGCTCCGCGTGCAGTTGGAGGCGGCGATGCCCAACCTCGCGCGCTTCGAGGCGCAGATCGACGATGGTCAGCGGGTCGAGGTGTCGGAAGCTTTCGAATGGGCGCTCCACGGCGGCGACAACCGGCTCGCGGTTCGGCCCGTCAATGCTTTCGAGAGACCGGGCGACGAGAGCTGGGTCGTCGTGCGGCCGGAGCCATCGTAGAACGGCCAGGCGCCCCGTGACCGGGCTGGATATTGGAGCAATGACCCGCACTACGGCCAACCACATGGGAGTTCCGACATGAAAGCCATCGACGTTGTAGAGCATTTCCTCTCGCGGGCCGATTGGGTCGACCGAGAGAACACGGTGGACCGGGTAATCGCCGGCGATCCGAACAGGGACGTCGACCGTTGCCTGGTCAGCTGGATGCCGAGCTTCGCTGCACTGAGGCAGGTGGTCGAACGCGGCATCTCGTTGCTGGTGTGCCACGAGCCGACGTTCTGGAATCATCGGGACGACAAACCCACCGACGACGACATCGGCAGGGAGAAGATGGCCTTCATCCGCGACAACGACCTGACGGTCGTCCGCAACCACGACTGCTGGGACAGATGGCCCGACGTCGGCATTCCGTCAGCGTGGGGGCGATTCCTGGAACTCGGGGATAGGCCCGATGCCATGGGCGCCGGCCGAACCCAGCATCGCTACGACGTCGATCCGATGCCTCTGGACGAGTTCGCCAAGCACGTTGCCCGTCTGTGCGCGGGCATCGGCGAGCCGTTCGTACAGGTGACGGGCGACGGGAGCCAACTGGTCTCGCGCATCGGCGTCGGCACCGGGTGCGGCTGCAATATCCCCACCTACATAGAGATGGGCTGCGACTGTTCGATCGTCTGCGACGACGGCTCGTGTTACTGGTCGGGGATCCAGATGGCTCACGACATGGGCCACCCGGTCATCAGGGTGAACCATGGCACGTCGGAAGAGGCGGGTATGATCACGCTGACGCGGTATATTGACGACACCGTCGACGGCCTTGCCGCCGAGCATCTGCCCCATGGCAGCACGTTCCGGCTTGTCGGCGTGGCGGACTGAGCCAAGCCGGTTGCAGTTGAATCCTTCCGCTAACCACCGACGCCCAAACGAAGAGGTGAACGACATGGGATCGCCAATCGACTGGATAGCACCTGAGAATCTCGACGAACACGCGCCCGGGCTGGGCTGCCCGATGCTCGAAGGCACGACGCATACGGTTCTGTACGATCCGAAGCCGTCGAAGGCCAACGTCGACGAAGGCGGCGACGGCAAGTACGAGAGCCTGTTCCACGGCACTTTCAGCCACGGGCCGAGGTACATCCGCTTGGGCAACCGCCTCGTGATCGCGTGGAGCAACCACACCATCGACGAGGGCGGACCAGGCTCGCGCAGGCTGGGCAGAACCGCCACCATCAGCGACGACGAAGAGGACATCGACTTCGGTGGCGACGAGAACGTGTTCGAGCTGATACCGCCATGCGGGCCTGTGTACCGCCGACCGTGGAAGCACGATGGCAAGGTCCTGCGTCCGTACTCGGGCGGCGGGCTGTCGCTCATCAACGGGTCGTTCTACGTCCAGGGGAGCATCTCGGCCATACCGGGCTTCACTACCGACGAGAAGTACCGCCATTTCGTCGAGGTGCTGCCCGATTCGGCCTACAACGAAGAGCTTGACGAGGCAAAGGGCTTCGTATTCGACATGTGGGTGAATCTGGGCCTTAGCTTCGTTCAGAAATGGAAGCTGACCGACGCCGCGCTCGTGCCCGACTCGCCGATGTACAAGCGTTCGGAGTACGCGGAAAGGTACGAGATCACGGCGGGCCGGTTCATGGAAGTCGCGCCTCTCTTGGCGCCCTACGCCGACGCCGAGCCGTTCGAGAATGCGCCCGAGTCTATGAAGGACGACATACTGAATGGGAGACCGACCTCGTTCGACCGAAGTCCCAAGTACGCGCCCGAGACGGCACCCGTGGCAGCCGACGGCATCGACGCGTTGGCTCACATGGCGGAGTTCCAGCGCCCCGACGGCAAGTGGGTCGTTCTCCGCGACAACCTGCTCAACAAGCGCCATTTCTATGCGGCGCTGAAGGACAACGCGGACGACGTCTACCCACCGGCGCACGAGACCAATATGATAGCCGGCGCGAACCCCGAGTGCGGCGAACTGCCTGACGGGCGCCCGTGGATCGTCTACAACACGTTCGACGACCACGTGGACGACCTGGCGCGCTGCCGGAAAGACGTGATGATCACGATCTCCGACGACGGGATAACGTTCGACAAGACATGGTTGTTGCATCGGGTCGACCGTGAGACCGACGGCGGCATCTACAAGATGGGCGGGCCGCAGTACTTCAAATCGCTGCTGCTCGGGTCGAACCTGTGGGTGTTCTACAGCATCACCAAAGTGCAGATCGGCGTGACGAAGATTCCGCTCGACGTGCTCGACTGAGGAGGCCGGATGTCGCAAGCATGGTGGCACAGGCCGCTCAGGATATATCAGCCGAACCTGAGGCTCATAGACGGCGATCAGGACGCGCGGAGCATCATCCGGCAGGCGGAGGACCTGTCCGCCAACGCCATCGTCGTGAACGCCGGCGGCGCGTTCGCGTTCTACTCGACCGACCTCGACTGTCAGGAGCGGGTGCCGTCGCTCTCCGGCGATCTGTTCGGCGAGATCGTATCGGAGGGTCACGCGCGCGACATCCGCGTGATCGCTCGCATCGAAGTAAGCGTCAAGCCGAGGTCGGTGTACGACATACACCCGGAGTGGTGCTACGTCGATGCCGAGGGGTCTCCTCTCGACGCGCGCGGGCACTACTCGACGTGCATCAACGGCCCGGGTTTCCGCGATCAGCTCCGGGCGATCATCGCCGAGCTGATGGACCGATTCGGCCCCGACGGCGTGTTCTTCAACGGCTACGGGTACCGCGAGTCGGACGCCGGCGGCTATCGCGGTCCGTGCCAATGCGTCGGCTGCGCGCGTGCGTTCCACGAGGCGACCGGGATGCATCTGCCGTCGAAACAGGCCTGGCGAGACCGAAGCGATCCGGCGTGCAATGAGTACGAGCGGTTCAAGACCGATAGCGCGGGCGAGTTCCTGCGCGAGGTCAACCAGTTCGTTCGGGGCCTGAGACCCGACGCGTTGCTCTACCACGGCACCAGCTACACCCCGCCGAGGGACATTCCAGGCTACTCGCCGGCAGACGCGCTCAGCGCACTCGGCGATGCCGCCGACATCGTTCGGTGCGAGTACATACAGGCTCCGCTGGAAGACCCGGCGACGTGGAGCTATTGGACGACCGAGCAGGGAAAGATAGGCCTCGGCGCCGGCAGACGGACCGATATCATCCTCGACTACCCGATGTCCGGGCGCCACCGGCATGCGTGTCATTCGGCAGGCTGGACGGCGCTCGTGCTGGCGCGGACGCTGGCTGGGGCATCGATACCCCACCTGCATTTCATCGGGACGCTCGACGATCAGGAAGACAAGCAGGGCGTGCCCGCGCTCAGGAAGCTGATGGCGTTCGCGGGTTCGCACGAAGCCGTGTACGACTCGCCGGAACCCGCGTCGCCGGTAGCGCTGTTTCACTCGCACCGCTCAGCGAAGGCCGATACGGACGGGAGGTATCTGGAGGCGTACCGCGGGTGGTATCGGGCGCTGGCACGCGGGCACGTACCGTTCGATGTGCTCCCTAGCTGTGGAATGTCATGACGTTGTCACCACCCAAGCTGAGGAAGTTGATGA
>CAZSJP010000061.1:0-12167 GCA_964606675.1 uncultured bacterium | reverse complement strand
CGTCGTGCCCTCGTAGATCGAGATATTCGACTCGATCCCGTCGATCTGCCCGTCGAGATTCACGACGTCCAGATCGGCCACGCGGTCCTGATAGAGCATGTCTGCCAGCCAGGCGATCCCGTCGCCGGCGTACGCGTTGACAAGCGAGTTCGGCATCAGATATGGCGTGATGCCCGCATCGGCGAGCTTTCGATGAACCTCCATGAACTCGACCCACGTGGTCGGTTCGCCCGTGATTCCGGCCTGGGCGAACAGGTCCTTGTTGTAGAATATCCGCATCGTGAAGAAGTTGAACGGCACGATCCACAACTCGCCGTGTATCGGGTCCTCCTGGTTGACCCACACGACCGGGTAGAACGTGTCGGCCCAACGCCGGCCGGGCGCATAGGCGCTTTCCTCGTTGATGTGCTCGGTGAGAGGGACGAGCATGCCGAGGCGGGCACCGAGCCGATGCGGGTTGCCCGAGTTGACGATGTCCGGCCCACGCCCGCTCATGAATTGCGTTTCCATCCATACGTCGACGCCCTGCAGAGGCTGATAGTGCAGCTTGATCGTCACGCCGGGATGCATCTCCTCATAGCGGCGGACGATGGCCTCGTAGCCCGGAATCCAGCCAGGGTGCTCGCCCATGTGCGTAGCGAAGTAGATGTGGTCCTTGCCGCCTGCGTCCAGGCTTTCGGCCGAGCCGCCGCAACCGATCGGCATGGCGCCGAACAGGGCTATGAGGCCGAGGAAAGCGAGCGATGCCGGACGCAGTGACACACATCCCCCGATTCGCAGTAGTACGGAACGAACGCACGTGGTCGGCCGGCAGACCGGACCGACGCATTGTATCTTCGGCAAAACCGCCCTGCTATGCAACCGACAGTCGCATCGAACGTGCGGTCTGCCTACGGCGCCGATTCGCCCTGCTCAGGAGCAACGTATCCCACCGTCGGGCTGCCGCGCGGCCGATTGCCACCGACGGCGGGATGCGGTTTCTTTGATGTGCGATCCATGTCCGTGCGGCAACGAGCCGCACGTTCCGCGCCAGACGGTCAGACGACCCCATGCACGGGTGCAGAACGAGCGATGACGGAACTACCTACTCCGGCGTTGGTGATAGATGCCGAAATCCTTCGCCGCAACGTCGATCGGATGGCGGTGTACGCGCGTGAGCACTCGATCGGACTCAGGCCGCACACCAAGACGCACAAATCCCCGATGCTCGCTTCGCTGCAGATCGGCACCGGATCGATCGGGCTAACCGTCGCCAAGGTTGGCGAGGCCGAGATCATGTCGCGCGTGGCGGCGGACATGGGGGTGGACCTGCTGCTCGCGTATCCGCCCGTGGACCCGTCGAGGTCCGGCAGGATAGCGCAACTGGCCCATTCGGTTCCCGTTCGCGCCGCGATCGACTCAGTGTTCGCTGCCGATGTCCTCTCCCGAGCCGCCGGCGAGGCGGGGAGCACGTTGGGCATTCTGGTGGACGTCGACGTCGGAATGGGCCGCACCGGGGTGCAGTCGCCGGAAGAATCCCTGGCGCTTGCGAGGCACGTCGACTCCCTGGATGGGCTACGGCTCGACGGCATCATGGTATACCCGGGCCACGTTTGGGAGGCCGCCGACGAGCAGGCCGCCCCACTCGGTATCGTCTCCGTGCGCGGAATCGTGGGACCGCAGCGGCCTGGAGATGAGAATCGTGTCGGGAGGCTCGACACCGACGGCATACCAATCGCATCTCATACGACGCATCACCGAGATTCGCCCCGGCACGTACGTGTTCAACGACATGAACACGGTCGCCGGCGGATTCTGCGAACTCGACGACTGTGCCGCGCGCATCGAGTGCACCGTCGTGAGCGACGCCGTGCCCGGGCAGATCGTCATAGACGCCGGATCGAAGACGCTGACGGCGGACAGATGCATCCCGGCGCCGGAGAGTGGATACGGCCACGCCGTAGAATACCCGGATGCAGAAATCGTCGCGCTCAGCGAGGAGCACGGCCAGGTGAACGTCGAGAAGTGCGCGGACAGGCCCCGAATCGGGGAACGCGTAACGGTGATCCCGAACCATGTGTGCCCGTGCATCAACCTCCAGGACACCGTATGGTGGCGGGACGGAGACGCCGACCCCGAGCCTCTGTCCGTCGAGGCGCGAGGCATGCTATCGTGAGGAGCATGGATGACTAGCAGGCGGCCCGAAGGCATACTACCGGTGTTCCAGACGCCGTTCAACGACGATGAGTCGGTCGATTTTGCGACGCTCGACCGCGAACTCGAATGGCTGTTCGACCTCGGCGCCAACGGCATCGTGATGGCGATGGTGTCCGAGGTCCTGCGGCTCTCATCCGACGAGCGCCGCGCCGTTGCCGAAGCGGCGTGCAAGCATCGCGACCGGGGCATCGTCGTCATCAGCGTCGGAGCCGAGTGCAGCCTGGTGGCGGGAGAGTTCGCTCGCCACGCGGAGTCGGTCGGTGCCGATGCGGTGATGGCGATTCCGCCGGTGTCAGTGGCTGCCGGGCAAGACGAGCTGCTGCGCTACTACGAGCGCATCATAGCCGCGGTGGACATTCCGGTGATCGTCCAAGACGCCAGCGGGTACGTCGGTAGGCCGATGTCGATCGATATCCAGGCGCGGCTCATGGTCGAGCATGGCGCCGAGCGTGTCCTCTTCAAACCCGAAGCCGTGCCCATCGGCCCGCGACTGACCGAACTGCACGAGGCGACCGACGGCAAAGCGCGCGTCTTCGAGGGCAGCGGCGGCATCGCGCTGGTCGAGAGTTTCCGTCGCGGCATCGTCGGAACGATGCCGGGCGGCGAGATGGTCGATGCAATCGTCGCCCTCTGGCGCGCGCTGGAGGCGAATGACGAAGATGCGGCTTACGAACTCAGCCTGCCGATAGCCTCGCTCATAGCACTTCAGCAGGGGCTGGACGGATTCCTCGCCATCGAGAAATATCTCCTCGTGAAGCGGGGGATTTTCCGCAACACGCTCATTCGGCCCCCGGTCGCGTTCGCGCTGGACGACGAGACTGCCGCGGAAGTGGATCGACTGTTCGAGAGAGTCATGCGCGCCGTAAAGGCGACGGTGTGACTGCGGTTGCCGCAAGGCGCCGAACTGGGACATTACCCTCTATGTGCCCGCCGCGGCGACAGGATACGGATGATCTCGGTGCGGAGATCGCGCCGAGAGGGGATAGCGATCTATGAAAGCTAGTCAGCCAGACGCGGCCTTCGACGCGGGCGAGGACATAACAAGCGAACTCGATCTAGCTGTCCGTCCTAACCAAGAGCAGAAACGCCTCAACGTGGACTTCCCGGTGTGGATGGTCCGCTTGCTGGACAAGGAAGCGAAGCGGCTCGGCGTTCCGCGCCAGTCGCTGACAAAGGTCCTCATCGCTCGCCATTTGGACAGCATCGGCGGGTAGGGCGGAGTGCTACTCAACGTGCATACGGACCCGAAGACGATAGTCGACGTTCATTCCCACGCGTGGAAATACCCGGATCACTTCGACGACAGCTTTCGCGAGCAAGCCACTCGGGCGCGGGCGGGCGTCGAGGTGGACCTCACGGTCGACCACGCGGCCTACATGGAGCATGCTCCGCCCGGAACCAGAACGGTCATCTTCGGCGGCAAGGCGCGCCTCAGCGGGGTGTGGGTCGACGACCGCTACATCGCCGATGCGGTCGCGGCTCTCCCTGAATCGCTGATAGGGTACCTATCGGTCGACCCTACCCAGGATGGCTGGGAGAACGAGCTTCGTGTCGGGCACGAGGAGCTTGGCTTGCGAGGCATCAAGCTTCTGCCGATGTACGCCGGCTTCCGTCCGAACGATGAGCGGCTCGACCCTGTATGGGAATACGCCGCACGTGCCGAACTTCCGGTCGTGCTGCACGTCGGCACCACGTTCATCTCGCAGGCGCCTCTCGAATGCACGCTACCGCGGCATATCGATTCGGTAGCGATTCGTCATCCGGACGTGAGGATAGTCATGGGCCATATGGGTCATCCCTACGAGAACGAGACTGTCGCCGTGGTCCGCAAGCACGAGAATGTGTATGCCGACGTCAGCGCTCTCTGCTACCGACCGTTTCAGCTATACCACACCCTGATGCTCGTGCAGGAATACGGGGTCTGGCGGAAGTTGCTGTTCGGCACCGACTATCCGTTCACAACCGTGAACGAGTCGACGGAAGGGCTGCGGTCGCTCAATGGCATGCTCGAAGGCACGGCGTTACCACGGCTCGACGAGGGGGAGATCGAGGCCCTCATCTACCGCGACGGTCTGAGCATCCTGGGGTTGACCTGACCAACGAGTAGGAGTTCGTATTGAACGGTCTCAACTACACCCTCGTCGATCTGACCGAGATTGCCATAGCATCGCTCGTGCTCTATCCGCTGGTCTTGCTGCTGCCCGGATACGTTCTGGGATGGTACACCAACGCCCTGGATTTCCGTGCGCGGCCGCTCGTCGTACGCCTGCTGTTGAGCGTCATGGTCGGCTGGGCCGCGTGTCCGGCGGTCATCAACCTGGCGGTGCGGTCGGGCGGATTCACCTTCCTGTGGGCGCTATATGCGCTCATGGCGGCTGCATTCGTCGCAAGCGCGGTCGGCGACTGGCGAGCGGGCCGGGCGTCTGTCGCATCCATCGGCTGGGACAGATGGTTCGGCCGTGGCGCGCTTGCGGCCGTCGGAGGCGGCGTTCTGGTGGCGCTTCTCCTCGTGGACGTGCAGATCGGCCCGGCACTGTTCCATCCGCACACGGACAACCACGTCTTCATCGCGGCGTATTCCGGTGCCATCGCCCGGACCGGCGTTCCGCCGGCCGACCCGTTCTTCTACGACGGTGCGGCAATCTCATCGGCCTACCACTACTACTGGCATCAGGTGCCGGCGGTGGTGACCTTGCTCGCCGGTGGGTCCGTCAAAGCTCCGACTGCGGTCATCGCCGGATGTGTCTGGACGCTCTTGGGCCTCATGACAGTCGTTGCCGTGTTCGTCAGAGAGCGTTGTGGCGACGTTGTCGGATGGATGGCTCGCCGCCGGGCGATGATCGCGATCGGGCTGCTGGCGGTGGCCGGGCTGGACATAATCCCCATCGGCTTGGAAGGCGTTCGATTCCTGCTAACCGGCCACGGTCGCGACTCGATCTATGCGGGTGACTTCTGGAATATCGACACATTCATCGTCTCGTGGATCGGGTTAGTGATCGGTACGCCGCACGACACTCTGGGCGTGATCTCAGCATTCGCCGCGTTCATGCTCATCGGGGACGCGTGCCGGAAGGCCGGAGCCGGCTCAATCGGGCCAGGGCTTCTGGCGGCCCTTGCCTTGGCAACGACCGCCGGGTCCGCAATATGGGTCGCCCTCGTCGTCGCACCGTCATTCGTCGTCTACGCAGTCATCGTGCTCACCAGAAGCGATCCAGGAGGGAAGCGGGAGTTCGTCGTACTGACACTAATCGGGATCGGCGCGGTCGTCGCCGTGGGGCCTCACCTCCTATCCCTGATCCACCTGGGCGAGCAAGGCGCGAGGTCCGGCCTGCCGTACTCGCTGGCGGCGGTTCGCTTCACGCCGCTGGAGAGGGTGCTGGACCGTCTGCAGGTGAGCGTGCCGTGGGTCCGGACGCTGGCCAGCCTTGCCGTGCTGCCGATCAACTACTTCGCCGAGCTCGGTTTCCTTTCTGTCGTCGGAGCGGTCCACCTCAAACGCCTTGCGGCGAGACGGGGCGATATCCCAGGGCCCGACCTGTTGCTCGTCGTCGTTCTAATTGCGTCGGTGCTCGTTCACTCGCTCGTGCGCAGCGACATGCTCTCGCACGACCTTCGCCGCGCCATGATCCCGGCGCAGATGGTGATGCTGCTGTGGTCGGCGGAGATGGTCGATGCGGCTCTAGCCGAGGCGTCGGGCGCGGGCCGGCGGCTCATATCGGTTCTCCGGTCGGGGAAGCACAGGCTGATGGTGGCGATGGTGGTGCTCGGCGTGATGACGTCGGTCCACCACGTTGCGGCACAACGGATGATCGACATTGTGATGACCCACGACGTGCTCGACCATGGCGGCCCACTCAGAGCGCTGCAATCGCGACGGCTATATGAATGGGTCGGCGCGAACACCGACGAATCCGCATCAGTTCTGGTGAGCCGCTGGCCGAAATACGCGTTTGGATACGTGCCCACGCTACGTGCAAACACGATAGCGTTCTCGTTCCATCTGTACGGGAATCGGCAGGCAGCGTTGTTTCCCGTCGGGATCAGGCCTCAGGGGCTTTCGAAGGAGCGCGAGGAGAGAGCCTGGCCCCAGATGCGGAGCATATTTCTCGAGTCGCCCAGCATCGATTCGGTTGCCGCCTCGTGCGAGCGCCTCGGCGTGACACACATCGTCGTCACGCACGCCGATGCGGTCTGGAAAGCTGAGGGAAGCTGGGCCAACACTGTCCGCCCCATCGCCTCGACGGATTTCGCCCGTGTGTTCGACGTCGCCACGATGCGACGCCAATAGCCCGTCGCGCTGTACCGCTATCTCGGCGCGACCCGCAGATCGATACGATCGGAGTGTGAAGTGATCGGTTCCGACACAGAGATTCTCAGGGATCTCACCAAGCGCTACTCTGAGATCGCGAGTTCCGACGTGCAGAACGAGCGGCGCGACCTTTGGCGAAGACACAACAGCCTTGAGCGCACTCGCCCACTTATATACACCCGAGCGTTCGCGTGGCACGAGATGCCGGAATCCGAGTGCCGGTGCAGCGATACGTTTCTACGCACCTACGAGAACACGCTGCGGCACCATCTATTCTGGGATTCGCTCGACGACGATTCGATCTTCGAGCCGTGGCTCACGCTGCGCGCGACGTGCGTGACGCCGCCTGACGGCGTGTGGGGGCTTGGCGTCGAGTGGGAGAGCAGCGGGCATGCGAGGGGCGCGCGACGATGGATACCGCCGATCCAAAGGCCGGACGACGCAGAGAAGATGGTCGCGCCGCACCACGAGATCGACGAGGAGTCGACCGCCCGGAATCTGGCACGGTTGTCCGACGCGGTTGGCGACCTGATCGAGATCGCTGTCGACCGCGGGCCGGCGTATCAGGTCTGGAACGGCGATATCTCGACCCAGCTCGCCTATCTGCGCGGCATCCAGCAGATCATGTACGACATGGTCGACCGCCCCGAGTGGCTGCACTCGCTTCTCGCGTTCATGCGTGACGGCATCCGGCGGACCCACGAGCAGGCCGAAGAGATGGGACACTGGACGCTCACCAACCACGAGAATCAGGCCATGTGCTACTCCGAGGAGCTTAGCGATCCGGCCGCCGGCGGCGAGGCGGTACTGCGCAAGGACCTGTGGTACTACTGCGCGTCTCAGGAGACGACGGTCGTGGGGCCGAAGATGTTCGCGGAGTTCATGCTGGACTATCAGGCCTCGGTATTCAGCGACTTCGGACTCGTGGCGTATGGTTGCTGCGAAGACCTGACGGAGAAGATCGATCTGCTCAAGCAGCTACCGAACCTGCGCAGGATAGCCGTTGCGCCACTGGCGAACGTCGCCAAGTGCGCTGAACGCATCGGCGACGGGCACGTGCTGAGCTATCGCCCCAACCCGACCGACACCGTTTCGTGCGGGTTCGACGAGGATCACATACGCAAGGTCCTGCGGCAGGATCTGACGGCATGCCGCGACTGCCACGTCGACATAGCCCTCAAGGACGTAGAGACGGTCGAGGGCGACCCGAACCGTGTCCGACGCTGGGTCGGGATAGCACGCGAGACCATCGGCGAGGTGTTCGGGTAGAAGCGGTGCGAGACAGCCTCAGGCGCTTCCCTCGGATTCACCCCCCACGCTGCGGGGACATCCGCCAGAATCGATACATGTAGCCGACCTGCAGAAGGGCCTGCACCGGCCCGTAGCCATCGTTGCTGCCAACGCTGAGACCCGCCTCCAGCACCAGGCCGCGCCAGTTGTAGCCGTACACCAGTCCAACGCAGTTGAGCTTGTTGGTTTCGACCGTCCTCACGGTGCTGCCGAAGAGGCTGGGCGTCTTCACTGTGACTATCTCGCTACTGGCGACCAACAGGGCAATCGTGTGCCTGGAACGGGGGGTATCGTACAGCTTGCGTATGAGATTTAGCTGCACGCCCCACATCTTCTCCTCAGGCTCGTTGCCTTTCAGATATCCGCCGGAGAAGCGAACTCCCATCGCGCCAAACCAATGGCCGGCTGTCCAGTTGATCCCCGCGGGCGTCCCGATTGAGACTGCCAGCTCCGGATAGGACCATGACGCCATGTCGATCCTGTCCGGATCGACGGCACGTTCCCTCGTGATCCGCTCGATCCGGTCGAACGTGAAGACCAGTTCGCGGCCGTCAGGCGTGCGGAGCGTGATCCTCTCGTTCGGAACCCGCTCGATGATGACGCCTGTGAAACGCAGCCCGTCCTTCGTGATGACGGCATCGACGTACTCCTCGGCTCCGGACGCCCCGCTCGGCAGTGACGCGAGCACCATCAGGATTGCCAGTGCGAATGCATACATCTGTCTGTCTCCTCGTGAGGAACGCGTTGCGATGCGGCCGGTCGCTGCCTCCTGACGAGCGTATAGCACGCTACACCAGAGACAGGCAACGCGCGGCAGCATCGGTCTCGTGCACTGCGCCCGATCGACCCCACGGCCGGTCGTGCTGCGGCGCAGTCCGGTCAGTCACGCTCTCGGTGCGCTTCTGCGAATCGGTGCATGTATCCGATCTGGACGATCGGACGCACCGGGCCGTCGTCTCCCCGGCTCCCGACTGTCAGCCCGAGTTCCAGGAACAGGCCGCGCCAATTGTAGTTGTAGGCCAGGCCGACGGCCGCCCGGCTCTCCTTCTTCGTCACGCGCGGCTCTAGCGCCTGTGCTCCGTCCGCGTCCTTGACATCCACGTCGGTCGTGTGCGACGCCGAGGCGACGATTCCGAGGACGTGACGCGAGCGCGGCGTGTCCGACAACTTGCGCATGAGGTTCAGTTGCACGCCCCACAGCTTCTCCGAGGTCTCCTTGCCCGGCCAATAGCTCCCCGACACGCGAATGCCGTTCGGCCCGCGCCAGAGACCGGCCTGCCAGTTGAGTGCGGCCGGCGTCCCGACGGCGAGTCCGAGCTCCGGGTACGACGTCTGCTTCCAGTCGGGAAGGTCGCTGTGTCGGACTGAGGCCGTGGCAATTCGCTCTACCTGGTCGACTGCGAACACGAACTCGCTGCCGTCGGCTGTGCGCAGCCTTATGCTCTCGCACATGACCTGCTCGATCACGACGCCTCGGATGCGCGACCCATTCTTGAGATGAACGACGTCGATCGGCTCGTGCGCCAAGGCCGTTCCGCACGCGAGCCACGCGCAGCACACCAATGCCCCCATAGCGAGCGTTCGCATGCGTCGTCCTCCCCGGTCAGGCGCTCTTCACTCGTCGAACGTGCTGCCTGTCGTGAAATAGTACTTCACCGTGGCCGCCCAGTGCACCGTATCGGTGGCGATCACCTCGAACTTCGCGTGGCCGTCGCGGCACTTCGCCACGACCGTATGGCCGACGAGCAGTGGCGGGATCGTGGGCGACACGTCCCACGCGGTGGGGACATCCTTCACTTTGGCGATGGCGACTTCGCCCATGTCCTTCGTCGCGTTGGTGTTGTCAGCCGTCGTCTGGTCGTTTCGCCACCAGACGTACGTTCGGTCGGAGTACTGCGGATTGTCCGGATTTCCCCGCGCGGGCTGCCAGACGATCACGTCGCCATCGCTGTTGGAGTAGTCGATCGTGTCCGGCGCGCCGACAGAGAAATCGAAGCCGTTGTGCGTAAGGACTACCTCAGGGTAATCGTAACTGGGACCCGTCGAGTTGCTGCACGTCGCCAGAGCACAGGCAACGAGGGCCGCGATCAGCGGACGGTGGTGCGAAGCTCTCATCAAGGCGGTACCTCCCTTCCTGCTACAGGGGAATAACCGCTTCGAGGCGCACGGAGTCAACGTGCGCGTGCGGCGGAACTCTCCCTCGGGTGCCCGATTGGCCATCGGATTCCGGCACTTGCAGGTCTGTGATCCGGGGCGAGATCAGCCGCCGAGACCATATTGCAGCTTGAAGGTCACTAACCGCCGGTAGGACGTCCCGATGCCAAGCAGAAGGGCGTGCCACTTCGGTCCTCCGTCACCTGGCCACCAATCGCCGAGCGGAAACAGCAGAATCGTGCCGACTGTAATGCCGATGTTGCCAGGGTGCTGCCTGCCGTCCTTGGTGTAGTACACCTTGCCGCGCTCATCGCCCTGGCTGTGCTCGTCTACGAACCGGCGCTCCTCCGTTGCGAGGACGACGCTTCCCTCCAGGGTGAGGTGGGACCTTGGGCCGAGCCTGTAGTGCGGACCGAACGCGAAGCCGACTGCGAAGTGCCGCGTGCGCGTCTCGCGGTCGCCGTAGGTGTTGATGGCGTCGTAGGCGGAGATCTCGCGCTCTGGCACTTCCTTCCGAGTGTAGTTCGCACTCAGGCTGATCGTCCAGAGGAAGCCCCTGTAGGCTTTCGTGGCGCTGAGACTGATACGGTCGTCGATGTACACCCCGATGGCGCCGAGAGTGCACAGATCGGCCGGTGCATGTTGGTAGCGCGGCAGCACGTCCATGCTGTCGGCCGGCTCCGCCAGCGACCGCTCGCCGAGAGCTAGCAACACGAGCGCCACGCCGAGTGCGATGCGGGTCTGCGACCGCATTCCTTCGTCCTCCCCGTATGCAGTTCCACACCATGCCGAACGCCCGCTCCGCTAACGCTACTCCCCCACCTCCACGATCGCGTGCCGGAACTGGCCGAGGTATCGGCCGTCCCATGTGACGCGCATCGGGACGACGTACCTGCCTGCCGGCGTGGCCGCCGGCGTCGACATGGCGAGGGTCGCCGCGCGGTCGGGGCTGGCGACGTACGCGTCGACCGTGCCGTCGGTGCGCGCCGGAACGTCAACGTGAACGCGATCGTCTGCCGCGCCGCACGTCCAACCATCCGGCAGCACCGGCTCGACTTCGGCCGCTGCCTGCTCGGGGCCGTGGTTCGTGAACTGCACGTCTATCTCGAAGCTGTCGCCCGCCTTCAGGTGCTGCTCGTAGGGGTAGGTTCGCACCCAGTTCTCGTCGGTGCCGAAGTTGGGGTGCGCCCACGGCAGCATCTGCTCGAACAGTTGTTCGCGGCGCGAGAGCATCGAGTCCATGTAGTCCAGATCGTCGTCCGTGAACGAGAACGCGAGGTTCTGGTGCTCGTTGAATATGTAGTCGGGCTTGTGTTCCTTCCATATCTCGATACACCGACGGAACCCCTTGCCGACGCCGAGGAAGTTGCGGTTCGGGCAACAGTGATCGTCCACGCCCGTGGGCGAGCCTGAGTCGCCGGCGAAGAAGACCTTCGTACCGTGCCCCTCGACGAGCAGGCCGCTATGGTAGAATGTCTGCCCCGGGAAGTGGTATGCCGTCAGCGTGAACTCGTGCCACTGCCACGATTCGCCGTCGCGCAGTTTCCTCTCGACGGGCGTGGCGGTTGGCGAGATGCAGGGCAGGAAGAACCGCAACGGGTCTTCGACGACTTCGGCCATGTGCTCGACGGTCATCACCGGGCAGCCGAACGCTCGTCGTCCGTTTTCGAGCGAATCGACGTGGTCGTCGTGGTAGTGCGTAACCCAGATGCCCTCCAGGGCCGAGACGCTGCCCCCGTCGATCCACATCTGGAGTTCGTCGATCACCGAGTCGTGCCCACAGTCCATCAGAAGGCCGGCTCCGGTGTCCGACTTGAGGAGGAAACTGGTATACGGCAGGCGTCGAATGAACTCCGGCGGCTCGCGCGTGGGAACGGGCGTCATTCGCCAAGGGTCGTCCTTCAGGTCCGCGAACAGGTCGGGGAAGTAGTTGTTCAGGCACGAGATGGACGTGTAGTTGCGCCAGATAGCGTCGAGCCGCTCGATGACGAGGCTCGTCGCGGTTTTCGGGCTGTCGACGATCTCGCCGTGCGATGGTATCAGGATTCCCGCGCCGCATTCGCCAAGCTTGTTCAGGCTGGGAATCAGCTTCCGCCGGTTACCCATGAATCCATGATAATCCCCGATCGGGCCGTGCCCCTTCTGCAACGAGTGGAGGTCCCCCAAATCCCCCCCGCCTACCGCCCCGAGGCCCAAGAGCAAAATCCCAACCCCCCCC
>CAZSJP010000060.1:0-12201 GCA_964606675.1 uncultured bacterium | reverse complement strand
GCTCGTGCCCCGGGTGATGGTGATCCCCAGCGCACATGGGATATGAGATAGGGCGCACGTCGGGGTCCGAACGCGACCGATCATTCGCCCGTATCGAACTGCAACCTGCGGTCCGGGTCGTCGAACGCGAGATACAGCCCCCAGTTCATGCCGAGGTTCTCCACTTTCACCATCAGCGCGTTTCGGCCCGCGTTCAGGTGGACGGGTATCCGATCCTCGTGTGGGAACGCTCGGCGGCCGCCCGACCAGAAAAAGACCTCGTCGCCGTTCACCCACACTTTCGCCCCATCGTTGCTTCCGAGGCTCATCTCCACGTCGGTCTCTTTGGGCGCAATGACCGTGCAGCGCGCGTAGGCAAGCACATTGCGCGTCGTCGCGAAGAGGCGGACGAGATCGAGCAGGGCGGACATGTCGCCGCGCGTGTACATCCACCCCGCCGGGCCGTCGAGCGTGGCAAAGCGTGCGCCGAGCGACAGGTCGCTCTCGGGCGGGTATGCACGAAGCATACCGTCCGGCACGTCCTCGCGCCGTATCGGACCGTCGTAGAGCGCGAACGGTCCGGTGACCATCCATTCGCGCACGTAGTGCCATGGTTCGTCCGGCGCAGGCGCGCTGGCTAGGTTCCTGAGGGAACGGATCCCGTGAGGGCTCATCAGGTACATCCGTCGATCGGCGGGGATGCTCTCGCGCCGTGCGTCGGCGAAGCGCATCATACTGTCCACCACCGCACGGGCGCCGCGAAGTGCGGTGCGCCACTCGCGCACGGCGTCGGCGTCGCGGTCGTCTGCTAGGGCATCGCCGCAGCGTTCGAGGGCACGCATCGCGGGCATGAACTGCTCGTGGTGCCGGTCGAGGTGCGCGAACCCGGCCTGCCATGCGGCACCGAGTGCGGTCCGCACCTGAGCCGCCGCGCCGGGAACTGCCAACGGTGCGAGTTGCGCGGCAACAGCACCCATCCCCTCTCGCAGCCGTGCGATTTCCGTTTCATCGTTCGAGACCAGCACCAAGCCTGCAAGCTCCAGCGATGGGAGCGTAACGCGCGCCGTGCCGTCTGCGCCCTCGGCGACGGCACATTCTACAAAGTCCGGCGTCGCCAACAGCACCGCACGCGGCAGGCTCGGCTCGGCCCATAGGACGTCGATGGTTACGTTGCGCACAATCGCCTCGTCCACCCATCTGTGGTAGTGCCCGCGGGCTATCATCGCCGAGACGACTGTCGAGCCGCCATAGCGAAACGCTGTCGCGTCCACGTCGGGGTCGGATACCGCCAGGTCGAACGTGGGCGCGCCGGCGGCCAGATGGCTCTCGACAAGCCTCACCTCGCGGCATATAAGCGCCACCTCGGCGGCCAACTCCGGCTGGACGTGAAGCTCGAAGTGCGGGAAGAACAGCAGGCCGCGGACGCCTCGGCCGATCGCCGTGAAAGCCAGAAGCCTCACCTGCTCGGGATCCGGCACCGGCCCGGGGCTGTCATGGACGCCCAACCCCAGCGTGTTGGCCACTGAGCCCCGCATGAAGGTCTGAATCCACGTCCACAGTGGATCGCCGACGAACTCCCGCTGTTGGTCGAAGAATCGGCGATAGGTCGACAGTGAGTCGGTCGGGAGCAAGTACGTGTATTGGCAGCGAACGTCGACGAACTGGGTGAACGTCGTTTTCGCCTCGGGTGTCTGCTCGGCGATGTAGTCGGCGACGGTGGCCAGGCCGGGGGTGCGTTCGCGCAAGATTTCCGTGGTTCGTCGAATACCGTCGAGGTGCTGCCGGCCGACGTCGTCGCCTATGTACCACGCCAGGAGGTTCGGCTCGTCGGCGAGGCGTGAGGCTGCCACCGTCGCGTCTTGCGAGTGCTGCGTCTGGCCCTCGCGGCCCCACGATATGTAGGGAACGACCTGCACTCCCAGTTCGGCACAACGGTGTATGAACGGGCGCAACTCGCGAACCGCCTCGGGCGTTCCGGGCCCCATTCGGAAGCTCGTATTCATCCCGAGGCGAGCGATGTCCTCAGGCGTCGTGTATGCGCTGTTCCAGCTACCAAGCGGGTAGAACGGTTTGCCGTCGACCATCAGCGTGCCGCTGTCGAGACGACCGGCAAGGACCGGTGCCGCCAACGCCATGGCCAACAGTAGCGTTCCGAGAGCTTTCATGTGGATGCCCTTTCGGAGGCGAACGAACCGAATCCCGAGGCAGACTGTCGTCCAAGCACGAGCCGCCGCACCACGAGACGACCTACTCGCCGCTGAACCATACCTTCGCGGCGCTGTTTCCGCCAAGGCTAACGTCGGTGTCCATGTCCTCCTTGGCCGCAATGGCGTAACTTGTGTGGCAAGGAACGTCCTTGGTGGCGGCGAAGTGCGTCGACGTGCTCGATCGGCGAGCTACCCCCAGCGCATGGGGCAGGACCGGAAACGAGAGGTGACGCGTGGCTAGAGGTCAGACGTACAACCATGAGCGGATCAGCCGAACCGACCCGGTGACGGGCCGTCCGATGGTGCAGTTGACAAGCTTCCCCACCACCAGCCAACACATGCCGTACTCGTGCCGAGGTGTGACCAACGGCTTCACGCCCGATTCGGCGACGATCGTCTTTCGCAGCATGAGATCGAACGAGAGGGACGCGCCGTGGGATTTGTTCCGCGTCGACGTCGACGGCGCGAACCTGGCGCAACTGACCGATGGCGACCACGTCGGCGGCGTGGTCGTGTCGAGCGTCGACCGTGTCGTCTACTTCATGGACCGAGGCACGCTTAGGTCGGTACACGTCGACACGTTCGATGAAGAGGAAATAGCTCACGTCGATGTCGGAACCGGCAACTGGGGCGGCGCTGTCCGCGAGGGCGAGGACCATCCTCTGGGGCTTCTGTCGCCCGATGGAAAGTGGTACCTCGTGCCCGCACACGACACCGAGGGCCGACGCGCATTGCTCCGCATGGCGACAGACGGCACCCGGACACGCTTCCTGCGCGTCGGGGAGGATCACACTTACCACACGATCGACCCGCTGGGCCGCGGCGTACGGATGTTCGTCGCGGATGGGGAAGACAGGCGGCTCGTGCTGATGGATTTCGACGGGGACATCGTCGGTCGCTTCGGCACGACTCCGTTGGCCCACCAGTCGCCGCTGGGCACGTCGGGGCTTCATCAGGGGTGCGCGACGCTGCCGGAGCGGGCGATCCTGACGATGTCGGAGGGCGAGGACGACGCCGAGACCCTCGTCGAGGGGCCGTATTTCTGGCACTCGTCGGCATCGATGGACGGAGAGTGGATCGTCGCCGACACGAACTGGTCGGATGAAGGCATCCAACTCGTGTGCGTGAAGACGCGTCGGTTCGATACGATCATCCACGGTCACAGCTCGGGCGGCCATCCGCAGTGGACGCACCTGCATCCGTTCCTAAGCCCCGACCGTCGCTACGTGGCGTTCGGTTCCGACTGGTCGGGGGTCGCCCAGGTCTACTCGGCCGAGGTGCCGGAGGATCTGTACGACCGGCTCTCGTCTCCCGCCTGATCTACCGGGCGCGCAGCGCGTTCTCGAGCATGGCGTGGACGGCTTCGGTCGTCGCCGATTCGGCGGGGTCGAACGGCACGTAGTGCGCCATCTGGCCGCCGTACATCCAGACGTGCTTGCACCGGCGCAGCAGAACCTCGACCAGCGGCCCGAACTCGGCGGCGTTCTGGAACACGTGGCCGCCCTGCTCCGACATCTCCTTGGCCCAAGCGGCGAGGCGATCCGGCTCGTGATATGGCGCCAGTGTCGCGCCCATCTCCAGGTGTCGCGGAAAGCGATCCGTGAACGGCTGCAACCTGGCCGCGAAGCTGTCAAGTTTGTCGCCGAGGGCATCGGCGGACGGGCTGTAGTAGCCCAGGGGAAGCTCGCCACCATCGACGAGCAGGGCGGGGGTGCTATCCTCGGCCAGCTTCTCGAGCAGTCCGCGGCAGAGATAGTCGTGCGTCCGAAGGCCGGTGTCCGGCTTCGAGCCGAGGTTGGTGAACAACGACCATATGACGGCCTCCGGATACTCGTCCGCCACGAGGGCGGCCATCTCGCGTCCGATTGCTCTGAGGCCGGCGAGTGTCGCGTCGTCGGCCTCGCCTCTGTGCTCGGCCGTCTCGGACACCATGTAGGTCTTGTAGTCGTTGTAGTTGTCGTTGTACGTCTCCAAGTCGAGCACGACCCCCGGCGCGCCCAACGTCCGCCCCATCCGGAGCGATAGCCGTCAGATCGCGAGGAAGTCCGATAGCGCGCCGGTCTCGTCGCCCAGGTCCCAGCCACGGATGCGGCCGAAATACTCGGCGCTCTGTCCCGGCTCGCGCGCGCACTCCATGCTCTGGGCCACGAATCGGTTCGAGAACACCCACGGCCACATATGCTTGCGCGTGCTCCGACCTATTGTGGCGACGGCATCGGCGAACGCGTCTTCGGGTGGTACCGGAGCCGTGTCGTAGGCATCCAGCACGGGCACCGCGACGCCGTGGTATGGAGATTCGTCGAGGACGGCGAAGTGTTCGTCGCCCCACGCATTCACGAGCGGCGCGCCGAACGTGACGAGCATGAGATAGGGGCTGTCATGCGCAACGGCTGGGGGCGAGGCCGACATATGCTACCCCTCCGGCTGTGTGTTCGGGCTGACGTGTGGCGCTTGCGATCGCCGGTGCCTATCGCGAGAGCGGAGAGAATCGCCATAGGTCAGGCCGCCGATTGTCGGCAGGAACGACGTCTGGCAGTAGGGACGGTCCCGCTAACATAGCCGAGGTGACGGACCCGCGCAACCCACCAGGATCGGAGCCAATCGGGCAGGTACCGTCGGGGTGCTTCGCGGCGGGGATAAGGCCCATCCGAGGCTACTATGGAGGCCCACGCACAAGGCGACGTGGGCTGAGTCTCTGCGAACGAGACGGGCCGTTGGTCGCGGCTACGTTCCGCCAGAACTACGCTCCGTTTTCGTACCTGCAGATCAGCACCGTACGGTCGTCGTTCGTCCGCTCCCAATCATCGAGGATATCCACGGCCCATCTGTCGAGATCTTTCCGCCGGGCGTCGTTGTACCGAGAGACGTCCATGCGGTCCGAGACGCCGTCCGTGAACATAATGGCGCAATCGCCCGGGTTGAAGTCGACCGTGTGCGGCGACAGATATCGGAATCCTCCGCCGATGATCCCGGCATCGCTGCTCATTTGAAGCGATTTGCGGCTTCTCGCGCCTATGGCCCGCATGCGAGTGTTGTTGACGCCGGCGAATGTGAGCTTGTTCTCGGCCGGGTCTACCAGACCGATGCCCAGCGCGACGCCGCGCGTATGCCCGATGGCCTTGTTGCAGCCCTCGAACATCTCCTTCAGCGGAAGATCGAGGTTCTTGAGGACGAACTCCTCCGCTTCGATAGCCGCGACTTCGGCTTCTTTGCCGTGGCCGAGGCCGTCGATCATGTAGAGCACGTGTCTGCCGTCGGCCTCGGTGAACCCGCACCGATCGCCGCAGTGAGGGTCGTCCATAAACGAGCGTCTGGCCATGGCTATCTGCATACGATCATCCTAAATTGGTTGCGACGTCGGCCGTCGTGGGCCGGATATCCAACGTCTGGACCAAAGCTTCACTGCGATCCGGGGCGCATCGACCTCGGCAACCCGCGGCTGACCGCAGCATCGACGAAGCGGTCGGCGCGATGGTCACGAAACACCACGTCGGCCCGAGCCCGCTCTCACGTATCCGCTAGGCAGCTTTGCGCTGCCACCTGACGGCGACGACCCGAGTACCTTTGCCTGCCGTGGTAGCGACTTCGAAGTCGTCCATCAGGCGCCGCACGGTTGGCAGGCCACTGCCCATACTGCCTGCGGTGCTGAACCCATCTTCGAACGCGTCCGTGAGACTGGGGATGCCAGGACCCGTGTCTTTCGATGTGATCCTCACGCCTATCTCGCCGTCACGCAGAGCCGCTTCGATACCGAGCGTCCCGCCGTCGGATGTATGCACAACCAGGTTGGCCGCCAGTTCCGACGCGCAAGTCGCCACCTCGTATTGAGCGATACGCGCTAGTCCGACGTTCTCGGCGAAGCGCTTGGCACGCTCCCGAGCCACCGAGATGTGGCCTTGGCACGTGACCGACATGCTGTCCGGCCGTCGTTCTGCATCGCTTCGTGTCATCGCCGTGCCCATCGTTACGTGTGGTCGGAGCACACCGTCACTCCGTGCGTTCGGGCAACGGGGTACTCACTGGGGTCGAGACTCAGCCTTGAACGGGTTGTCGGTCCGTTGTGGGCGCTTCCACCCGCGGACGCGCAACCATGGAGCAATATCCGTGCTAGCCGGGCAACATCGCCGGCCGGAAACGCGCACAGACATGTGCCCTGGCGAGCCAAGTCCCTCTTGCAGGGCGGTTACGGCCTATGGACGCCGGCGTGGGATTTTTCGCCATATTCCAGGCCACGCGGTGTCGGCAGGCGGGATACCACCGGCGGCGTGGTATCGTCGGGGCAGCCGCGTGGTGCGCGCGCCCAGGCGCGTTGCCGCGTCACCACAGCGGCGCCGGCCGCGCTCGTGCGAGGGAGGATGGCTATCGACGAGAAGCGGATCGGGGTAGAACGGGTCGCGCTGGAAATGGAATGAGTTCCTCTTGCCGGGGGTGCGGGAACGCTCAAGCAGACCCGGCCGGTCGTGTGAAGCGTGCTCGGTTCATCTGGTCCTCTGGCAGTCGTCGCAGGCCGGGAACTCCATGGTCGTGACGGCGCCGCCATCGTTCTCGATCGTAACCGTTCCCTGCATGCTGTGCTCGACGACGCCCCGCACCAGGTCGATGCCCGTGCCGCGCGAGCCGCCCGTCTCCGCCAGCACCCGATCCGGGAACCCGGCGCCCGAATCGCGGTACACGATGCGGACCGTCCGGATGTCGGATTCTATGTGGACTTTGACGCGCATCTGCTCGGCGTCGCCGGAGCCGTACTTCATCGTATTGGTGGCCAGCTCGTTGAGTGCCATGGCCAGGTTGTGCGACTGGTCGCTGCCCACGAGTATGCCTGACCGGGTCACGTCCACCGAATGGGCCTTTCCGCCGGATATGCCCTCCAACGTGGTCCGTATGACTCGCTCGCAGAGCTCGCTCAGCAGCAGCGGGCGCCAGCCGGAGGCGGTGAGCATGGAGTGCACCGTCGAGAGGCCGTCGATGCTGCCGAGCAGCTCGTTGAGTAGCTGCCTGTAGCCGGACGTCCCTTCCGCGCCGGCGCGGCGCAAATCTCTGCGCAGGATGCCAATAATGGCCGTCAGATTGTTCTTCACGCGATGGTTCACCTCGCGCAGGAGAACCGACTGGGCCTCGGCGTACCGTCGAAGCTCTTCCTCCATTCGTCTGTGCTCGGTGATGTCGGACACCAATGTGGCAACTTGCCCCTCTCTGGGGCGAAACGCTACTACGGTGAAGTACTTGCCCAGGTGCCCCGGCGAACGCTCGAACCTCTGCGGAACGCCCGTCGATGCGACGTTTGCGTAGGCCTCACGCCCGGGCTCCATGGTCTCCGGGAAGTCCTCCAGTATCGACTTGCCAATGAGCGCGCCAGGCTTTGCACCTACATACTCCTCGTAGGCGGGGTTCACCTCCGCATAGCGGTAGTCTCGGGGGTCGCCCCGATCGTCATATATCACGTCGTAGACTGCGAATCCGTTGAGCATGGTCTCGAAAAGGAGCCGGTACTTCTCCTCGCTCTCCTTCAGCGCGTCCTCGGCAAGCTTGCGCTCGGTGACGTCGTGCAATTGGGACACGAACTGCAGGGGATTCCCTTCCGGATCACGTACGAGGGCGGAGGAGACCTGAGCCCAGATCAGCCGGCCATCCTTGCGATAGTAACGCTTCTCATACTGGCCTCCGGTCACTTCGTTAGCGACGGCGCGCCCGGCTAGATCTCCGCTGATGTCCGCATCGTCCGGATGTGAGATGTCTCTCATCCGACGGCCCTCAAGCTCCTCCCTTGAGTATCCGAAGATGCCGCACATGCCGTCATTGACCTGAAGGATGACCCCTTCCGGGCTCACCAAGCACATAGCGGCGTGCGCATACGCAAAGGCAAGGCGGAACCGTTCTTCGCTCTCACTCAGGGCCGCTTCCGCGCGCCTGCGTTCTGTGACGTCGCGCACGATGAGCAAGACCTCCTCATCGCCGCACGGCGACACTCGTGCTTCGTAGCTGTGGGTGCCACCCGGAAACTCGAGGCGGTACTCGAACAACTGTGCCTCTCCGGTACCGAATGCCTCTTCGATGCAGGCCATGTTCTGGTCGGTCATCTCGGGTGGAAGGTCTATCTCGCTCACGTTCCTGCCGACCAGCGTCTCGAAATGTTCGTGCAGATTGCCCCCTTGTGGGATCTGGAAGTCGAGAATCGTGCCGTCGCGCCTCTGGCGGAACACCATGTCGGGCAGAGCCGCGACGATCGCGCTGTTGCGTGCTTCGCTCTGCCGCAGAGCGTCAGCCGCTCCGACACGGTCACTGACGTCGTCGAGCGTCAATACCAGTCCGATGGCTGCGCCACCGGAATCCCTGATGGGGCTCAGGCTCCAGTCCCAGTAGCTAGTCCCGCGCTCGGGGTGTTCTGCGTACTCGAAGGGCTTCGCGCGCGCAGTGTATGTTTCGCCCGTGTCAAGCACGCGCTGGAAGATGTCTTTGTTCTCATCGTCGGGGAACAGGTCGAAGTGGTTCTTGCCGGGGTAGAATGACGGATCATGCTCGTCGGCCTCTGCGTACCGGGCGTTGACGCGGATGAAGTTGAAGTCGGCATCCATGCATGCCAGCAGCACGTGTGTGTTGTCGACCGTGGCTTCGAGCAGAGACGAGGACGACGCCAGTTCAGCCTCGGTCTGTCGTCGCCGCGTGATATCCCTGACGACCGTGACGATGCTCACGACCCGATCGCCATCCTTCACGGGAATCTTCCACGTCCACGTGACGAACGACCCCCCGGCGATGGTAGTCGTCTCCTCCGTCTCGAGCGTCTCGCCCGATTCGAATACGCCACGGTACTCGTCGATGACTTGCTTCGAGAGGAATGGAAATGCATCGGGCAGGCGCTTGCCGACGACGTCCGTATCCAGCCCAAGCCTCTGAGCAAACTGCCCCAACGCCGAGTTGAACAACGCAATCCGCAGGTCGGCGTCCACGACGTGAATCGCGTCGCCCATGGAGTCGATCATATCGCGATACCGCTGCTCGGAGAGACTGAGCCGTTCCTCGACCCGCTCGTATGTGCCGCGCTCCGTTTCCAGCTCGGCGATCCGGCTTCGCGCCCGTCGTAGCTCTTCAGTCAGTTCCTGTTTCGTCATAGTGTCCGCCACCCGACAGCGTGGCCGTGAACAGTAGGGCTACCGAGCGGCCCATATGCGAATGATATGCATCATAAGTAATTTACTCTGAGTCTGGCGATTTGTCAACTCGGCGCCGTTCACTGGGCCGTTCGTGCGGGCATTGCGGTGCCGCCACGCTCATCTGATGAGCGCCATTCGTCCAATCAGAGTGCGTGACACGAGTCGTCCTGCAATCTCAGATCCGAACTCCAGTCGGTACACGTAGACGCCGCTCGTTGCACGCCGGCCCACCTCGTCGCGACCGTCCCAAGTTACCGTGTAGCGGCCGGCGGCGTCCATATAGGATTGCATCAACACTCGTACCTGCTGGCCCAGGATGTTGAACACGCTCAGCCGGACGTGCCCCGGAGTTGGGAGTGAGAACTCAATGGACGTGGAAGGATTGAACGGATTCGGGACATTCTGGCGCAAATTCAGGGCGGTCGGTAAAGCCTGCTCCTCGTCTATTCCGAGGACTCTCTCGAGGACCCTCTCAACGGCAGCCCTTGCTCGGTCGCGGACCCAGGTTACCTCGCTTTCGTCATCCGCCACGGCTTCCAATGGCCCGACCGCAGCGGTGTCGCCGACAACTCCGAGTGCATCCGCCGATGCCCCGCGGACGCCGGACGTGGTGTCGGCCAGTGCGACCATCAGCGAGTCGGAGGCCCTAGCGTCCTGCAACTCGCCCAGTGTCCGAGCGGCTTGCGCTCGGTTCCAGTAGTAGGAGTCGTGCAGCAGCATCGTGGCAACCGTCAGCGTCGACGCCGTGTCCTCAAGTGCGCCGATGGCCTCCACCGCGTCGCCACGCACGTTGGGATCGTCGTCAGAGACGATGCTCACCCGCAACGAGTCGCTGGCGCGAATGTCATCGAGCGCCCCCAGCGCACGAGCGGCGGAGCGGCGAACAAGCGACGACTCATCACGGAGCAACGCAGAGGCGAGCGGGAGCACCACTCGCGGATCGGCGACGTGCTCGAGAGCTACTACTACTCCGATGCGGACATCGTCGTTGGCATCGCTCAACCCGTGGAGTATGAGCGGCGCGACAACCGCGTATCCGCCGACCAACTCCAGGCCCGACACGGCTTCGGCTCTGACTCGCCAGTATGGATCGCTGCTGAGCACGCCCGTGAGAACGCCGACCACCGATGAGTCTCCGGAGAGGCTGTCCGGATGTGCGACAACGCTGATGGCGGCCACCGCCGACATGCGGTTTCGCCTCTCGGCGTCGTCGAGAAGTAGGTCGAGCACCTCGCGCGCCTCGGCCCGTCGTGTCGTGCCGTGCAGCCCCAGAGCGGCCGCGCCGCGGAACCACGGGTCGTTGCTGTCGGCCAGTTCGAACAGAGCCGGCATCGTGGGACGAGCGAGGCCGGCCGTCTTCTGGACGGCGCGGATCGCGTCACGCCCGCTGTGGAATCCCCAAGAATCGCCCCAGTTCACCGACGCAGCGATACCCCGAAGCGCCCAGAGCCTCGCACTGTCGGGCACCGACATGTGAGCGCCGAGCTCGCGGATCAGACCGAGATGCACTTCACGAAAAGCGATGGCTCTGGCCGTCGTGTTGCCGCCGCGGCCGTAGTCCCTGGCGCTTCGCCATCGCGGGTAGCCGCAGGCGTTGAGAACCAGTGTCCGATCCTGCTCCGACAGCGAATCGAGAGCCCAAAGGCCACCCGAGGCGGCCATGTTGTCGGAAAGCTGTCGGGCGAGCAACGCCCGAATGTCGGAGGTGTCTCGGTCGACGGCCTCACGATCGGACCAACTGTACGGCAGCAAGAGGCTGTCGCGGAGCCCGGAAGCGCGAATGAGAGCAAGCACGGCGCCTCGCTCCTCACCGACGTCGAGCGGTACGTCTTCGTACTCCCAAGCCGCCATTCGGATGGCCGCCACGAGCCTCGTTCTGCGGCCATAGTCCTCTGCCGCCAAGAACGAATCGAGAGCAGCTTCAGCGCCGCGCATTACGCCAAGTGCGCGCGCCAAGTGCTCCAGCGAAGACCCGTATCTCGATTCGGCCTGCTCGACAGCGGCCTGGATGATCTCCGGCACCACCCGCGGGTCGCCAATGAGGCGGAGTGATATGGCCGCGCCGCGCTGGGTCATGTAGTCGCCGTTTCGGAGCGCGTCCAGCAGTGCCGGCACGGCAGCCTCTCCGGTGAGCACGATCCGGCCGATCGCCTCCCACCGAGGCATCGCTTCGATTGAACCTGAACCCTCGATCAACGAAGGTAGCTCGTCCAGTTGGTCCTCTGCCCACAGCGAGGCCATGGTGTGATACGCACGTTTCGGGGCGCGATCGATCGACACGAGCCCGAAGTGCTCCTCGTTGGCGATGCCGTCTGGCGGAACGCCGCCGCTGCCGAGCCCGCCGCTGTCGTGAACGGCGACGCTGCCACCAGGCAACTTCCACCATTCATCGCAGAACTCCATGAAGGTGGCGCCGATGCAGACATCCGATCCGACAGCGGCTCTCCAGATCAGCGAATCCGCCCGCGCCTGAGCATACTGGTCCTCCGATCCGGTGCCACCAGCCGTGTTCCACGAATCGGCGCCGGCTTCGCTCAGCCACAGTGGTCTGTCCGAGAGGATGTCCCACTCGTCGAACAGGCTGGCGGGGTTTTCCCCGCGATAGACGTTCACGCCCCAGATATCGATCGACGGGCATCGGGCCAGCACCGAATCGTGCGGAATCTCGCCATGAGCCGTCGTGACCGGGTGGCGCGGCCCAGATCGGGCAGACTCAAGCGCGCGGATGCTCGCGGCGGCCGCTTCAAGCGAGTCGTACCACACGTCCAATCCGCCGGAGAACCACTGTGGGTTGTAGTTATACTCGTTGCCCAGGCAATACATCAGGATAGCTGGATGCTCCCCGTATTCCTCGACAAAGCCCA
>CAZSJP010000059.1:0-12310 GCA_964606675.1 uncultured bacterium | reverse complement strand
AGCGAATCGGTGAGCGAGACCGGCGCCGACAAGAGCGACTTCGAGCTTGTAGGCCTCGGCTGCAGCACGATGGACTACCTCGGTATCGTGGACCGACTGCCGCGACTCGATTCGGGCGCGTCGCTGCTCGATTTCGCCATCGAGGGCGGCGGCGTCGTCGCGACGGCTCTGGTGGCGGCATCGCGGCTCGGCATACGGTGCGCGTATATCGGTGCCGTCGGTGACGACCAGACCGGAAACGACATCGTTGCCGGCCTCGAACATGAAGGCGTCAGTTGCCGGTTCGTCCGCGTCGTGCCGGGCGCGAAAAGCCCGAGGACGATCGTGCTGGTCGATCGCGCGACCGGCAAACGGAGCCTGATGTACGCGTCGGGCACCGCACGGCTCGGCGATATCGCCCGAGAGGCCGCCGCCGCAATCGCCGATGCCGAGGTGCTGCATCTCGATTCGGTCGGGGAGCCGCAACACGAAGCCGCTACGGTGGCAAGGTCGGCGGGAACGCTGGTGTGCGTCGATCTGAGCGGTTGGGACCCAGACGCTGAGAACGCCCTTGCGGACTTCGACGTTCTTATTGCCGCGGCCACTTGGGCGCACGCCCAGGCCCCGCCGGGAAGCGAGCTGTCCTGTATCCGGCGGGCGATGGCGTTCGGTCCGGACACGGCCGTCGTTACACTTGGCGAAAACGGCTCTGTCGGGCTGGATCGTGAGACCGAAGCCCGTGTGGCCGCGTTCGACGTGCCTGTTGTCGACACGACCGGCGCCGGCGACGTGTTCCATGGGGCCTATATCGCGGCACATATCCGCGGGTGGGACTTCGTTTCGCGACTACGTTTCGCGTCGGCGGTCGCTGCGATCAAGTGCGGCGTTCTCGGCGGTCGCTCCGGGATCCCGTCGATGGCGGAAGCATTGGACTTCCTCGGTCAGCACGGAATCGCCATGAAGGGCGCCTGAAGCGATGCACGTCAACACTAGAATGGATATATCCTTGCGGAGCAGAACGGCACTATGAGACTGCGCGATACGCTAGGTCCGTTCTTGCGTCCGCACGCGGTCGCGCTCATCGGCGGCTTGGCGGCCGTTGCGCTGACCAAAGTGCCACAGATGGCGCTGCCGAAGGTCCTGCAGATATCCATCGACCATCTACAGAGCGGCGCCACCCCCGGCGTGGTTTCGGACATCTCGGCTGCAATCGGGTCCGATCCGGGCGCTCTGCGATCATTGCTCATCGTGTATGCGGCCGTGTACGTGTCGCTGGCGGTCATCTACGGCCTCCTGTTGTTCGCGAGCCGGTGGTACGTCATCTCGACGTCGCGCCGGATCGAGTACGACCTGCGGAACGCCATGTTCGACAGGCTCACGACGCTCTCGATGCGGTACTACCAGCGCGTCCAGTCGGGCGACGTCATCTCCCGCACTACTAACGACATGGACGCTGCACGCATGCTCCTCGGCCCGGCCCTGATGTACGCGACCAACAGCGTGTTCGCTTTCGCGTTCTCGTTGGTGCTGATGTTCTCGATCGACTGGCGGCTCACTCTCGTGAGCCTGGCACCGTTCGGGCTGCTGGTCGTGATGGTCAAAATCGTCGGCAAGATGGTTCACGAGCGTTTCCTGACGATCCAGCAGAAGCTCGGCCGGCTGAGTGCGCGCATCCAGGAGAACCTGGCCGGCATCCGGGTCGTGAAGGCGTACGCGCAGGAGCCTGGCGAAATCGAACGCTTCTCCGAGATGAACGAGGATTTCGTCACGGCGAACGAGCGGCTCATTCGCGTTCAGGCGGCCTTCTTCCCGTTGATGATTCTGCTCGCGGGGATGGGAATGGCCATCGCCCTCTACACTGCGGGCAGGATGGTAATGTCGGGGAGCATATCGCTGGGCCAGATGGTTCAGTTCATGGCGTACCTGGGCATGCTCATCTGGCCCGCGATCGCCGCCGGCTGGGTCGTCAACATGTTCCAACGCGGCACCGCGGCGCTGGGAAGAATTAACGAGGTGCTGGCCGAGGAACCCGACATTGCCGACAACGCGGAGACGCTCGACGTCGCGCGGGTCGAACGAGGCGCCATCGAGATACGGGATCTATCCTTCGGCTACGACGACGCAACGCCGGTGCTCGACCGCCTGACGGTCGACGTGCCGGCGGGCGGCACTCTGGGCGTGGTCGGGCCGACGGGATGCGGCAAGAGCACGCTGGTGTCGCTCATCGCGCGCCTTGAGAATCCTCCGACCGGCAGCATATTCGTGGACGGGGTCGACATGACGCGGATTCCGATCGGCGTGCTCCGGCGGGATATCGGCGTCGTACCGCAGGAGAGCTTCCTGTTCAGCGACTCGATCCGCGAGAACGCGATGCTCGGCGCCCCGGACGCGTCCGACGACGAGGTTCGTCGCGCCGCGTCGATCGCGTGCCTGGACGAGGAGGTCGAGTCGTTCACCGAAGGCTGGGACACTCTCGTCGGCGAACGTGGGATCACGCTTTCGGGTGGGCAGAAGCAGCGGGTAGCCATTGCACGAGCGTTGCTCAAGGATGCACCGATCCTGATCATGGACGACGCGCTCTCGGCGGTGGATACAAGCACCGAAGCGGCCATCGTCGAGAACCTGCAGGCCGAGATCGACCGGAGAACGACGATCGTGATCGCGCACAGGCTTTCGGCGGTGAAGGGAGCCGATCACATCATCTACCTCGAAGAGGGCCGCGTCGTGGAGCGCGGGACGCACGCCGAGCTTGTCGATAGAGACGGCAGGTACGCGGATCTCTACCGCCGGCAGTTGCTCGAAGCGGAATTGGAGACCGCATGAGTGCGCGGCTGCTCATCGTGGCGGTTGCCGCGTCGTGCGTCGCGTGCGCAGCACGGACCGGGCCTCCGCTTCCGGAACCGTTCTCATCGCGAGTGGCGATCGTGCCGGAAAGCACCGACCAGTTCCTGATGAATCTCGAGTTCTGGCGCACTCGCTTCGGCTTGTCCGAGTGCATGTCGGACACGACCGATTCCGGAGTGACCGCTCGGGTGAGTTTGGTGACGCTCGACCTGTTCGTGTCGCCCTACGGTTCGGTTGACAGCGTCGCCGCAACCAGCGCTCGAGCCACGCCTCGTATGCTCGACTGCGTGCGGCAAGTCGTCAGAACGTGGTCGCTGGGCGAGTATCCGTTCCCCAGGCGGTACCGATTCACGCTTCCGATGAGCTCCCGACTGGCGACTCTCGATATCGGCGGGCCGGTGGACGCAGCCGCCCCGGTGGACAGGCGCATCTCGACCGGGGTCATGCTCATGCTGAATGCGTCGGCGCCCGCGCTCTCGGAATGCTATTTGTCGGCCAGGCCGGTTGTCGATCCGATGGGCGAAGGCGCCGGTGTAGCCGGCACGGTCGTGGTGCGCTTCAGAGCCAACTTCGACGGCAGCGTGTCGGACGTCGAAGTGGTCGAGTCCACCAACTCCGCTACGGGAATCGACTCCTGCCTCGTGCGCGCCGTCGGCGAGTGGCGCCTACCGTTCAGCGAGGGTGGTGTATTCGAGTTCCCGATGAGTTTCACGCCCCAGAACGGGCGCGCAGCTCTGGGCGACGAGAGTGGCCCATAGCGACGAGAATCGTGGCGGCGCCTCGACCGGGAGTGTGCCGCCCTCCGGACTGTGACAGGAGCCGATGCAGCAAGATTTCCGAGAAGAAGAATCGCTGGGCAAGGCCTACGATGCGCGGCTGGTGCGGCGGCTGGTGCGGTATCTCCGGCCGTACCGTCGCGCGGTCGGACTGACGATGCTAACGTTGCTGCTTGCCGAGACCGCGATGCTGCTGCCTCCGCAGATCGTGCGGTGGGCGATAGACGGTCCGATTGCCGCGAGCGACCCGGGCGGGCTCCTGGTCGTCGTCGCGGCGCTTGTCGGCGTGTTCACCATGACGTTCCTGGTTCGCACGGCCACCGAGTACGTCGGATCGATGACGGCCCAGAGGGTCATGCGGGACCTTCGCGCGCAGGTGTTCAGGCACCTGCAAGGCATGCCGCTGTCGTTCTACGACAGAAACCCCACCGGGCGGCTGATGACCAGGCTCACCAGCGACGTCGGCGTCATCAACGACTTCTTCGCGACAGGCGCGATATCGATCTTGAGCGGCCTGTTCGCGCTGTCGATGACGTTCGTCTTCATGGCCGCCCTCAACTGGCGGCTCGCCGTCGCCGCATCGGTCATGATTCCCATGCTTGCGGGAATGGGGTATTTCTTCTCGCGCGGTATTCGCCACGGATTCCGTGAAGTGCGCCGGAGCGTCGCTCGCATGAACAGCTATCTGCAGGAGAACCTCTCGGGCATGACGGTCGTGCAGCTGTTCACGCGCGAGGCGGCCAACAAGAAGAGCTATCGGCAATTCAGCGGACGATATCGCGATTCGCAGATCCTGACGAACTTCTACTTCGCCGTGTTTTTCCACGGAGTCGAGCCCATCGGCATCGCGGTGATCATCTGGCGCGGTGGGTGGCTGCAACTCGACGGCGCGCTGACGATAGGTGTGCTGGTCGCGTTCATCCACTACTCGGAGCGTTTCTTCTGGCCGCTCAGGGACATCAGCGAGAAATACAACAACCTGCAGCAGGCGATGGCTAGCGCGGAGAGAGTATTCAAGCTGCTGGATACGGAGCCGTCGCTGACGTCGCCCGCCAATGCTCGGCCGGCCGCACCGATGCGCGACCGGATAACATTGGAGAACGTGTGGTTCGCGTACAACGACGAAGACTACGTCCTTGAAGACGTGTCGTTCGACGTGCGCCGCGGCGAAACCGTAGCGTTGGTCGGCGCGACAGGCTCCGGGAAGACGACGGTGACGCACCTCATCGGCCGCCAGTACGACGTCAGCCGAGGGCGTATCGTCTTGGATGGCATCGACATTCGCGACCTCGACCTGGCTGCCCACCGCCGCCGGATGGCGTTGGTCGCGCAAGACATATTCCTGTTCGCCGGAGACGTCTCGTCGAACATACGCCTCGGGAACGAACAGATCGGCGACGAGCGCGTCGCCGAGGCAGCCCGTGCAGTCAATGCCGATGCGTTCATCGGTCGTCTGCCCAACGGATACGGTTCGGAGATCACCGAGCGTGGCACGACGCTCAGCGTCGGGCAACGCCAGCTGCTGTCATTTGCGCGCGCCCTGGCCTTCGATCCGGAGATACTGGTGCTCGACGAGGCGACGGCGAGTGTCGACACGGCAACGGAAGGGCTGATACAGGAAGCGCTCGCTCGCCTGATGGCGGACCGGACGACGATCGTCGTCGCGCACCGGCTTTCCACCATTCAGCATGCCGATAGGATCGTCGTGCTGCATCGCGGTCGCGTCAGAGAGGTCGGCACCCACGAGGAGTTGGTGCGGTCAGACGGGATATACAGGCGCCTGTACGAGCTGCAATATCGCGATCAGAACGGAATTGGCGAATAGGCGGGCTGCCCGGCGCGCGCTAGAGGCGTATCCAGAATCGGAGCTTCACGAAGCTGCGCCCGAAGTCCCGATAGGGCACGGCGTTCTCCAGCACCCCCCCGCTGCGCTCGATGATCCTTCGCGATCCGACATTGTCGCTGTCGCACGTCACGAGCACCCGCCCGAAGCCAAGGTTGCGTGCCTCCGGCAGCACGAGCCTCAGTATGGCCGTGCCGTACCCGCACTTGCGGGCGGAGGGTCGGGTGGCGTACCCGATGTGGCCACCGAGGTGGAGGAGATAACGGTCGAGTTCGTGGCGGATCGTCGTGCGGCCGAGATACGTCTCGCGGCCCGCTGCGTCGTCGGCTCTGTGGATCAGCCAGAAGTGGGAGACGGGCACGTTGCCGAAGGCGCCGGTGGGGGTCTGCGCTTCGGCCAGGAGGCTTTGCACTAGCAGGTTGAAGTTGCTTCCGACCCACTGTTCGCTGCTGTGCAGGTCCCTTCCTTCGGCATGGAATTCGCCGAGCGCGTCGACGTAGGACGCCTTGTATTTCGCCGACGGTCGTGCGAGGAAGAGCATCCGATCCACAATCCCGGCGGCAACGTCGCGGTGCCGCCGCCGCGTTTCGGTCGTAGGCCTGATTCACCGTACCGCACCGGAGTCGGTCCTCGGTGCCGGCTTTGCGCACGACGAACTTGTCGTTGGGCGACCGGCCCGTATGGATACCCGGTTCGGACTACCGACGGCCCGCCGTGCGCAACCTGCCCCTCTCGCCTTCGAACCGCTTCTTCACAGAGTTGCGGTCTGGCTGCGGCGAGTCCGCATGTAGTCTTGCCGCGCACAAAATAACCGGTCCGAGGCTCGGTGAGAAGAGCCTTACGCGCTTTTCGTCAGAACGGGGCGTTGCACCCCGGGCGCACGGACAACAAGACAGGCCGGCATGGGGCGCCCGCTCGGCCCGCCGCATGGCAGTCTTCGGGGCCGACAGGCCGCCGATTACCGGCGCGACGATCTTCGCGTGGGGCAAGATTAAGAAACGTTCATGGTCGATTCACAGCCCATTCATGTCGCGAACGTATTCTTGATGCTGAGACTGTCGCGATACCGTAGTTTCGCAGGTGGCGGACCGGGGCTATTGGGGTCTGTCGCATCTCTTCGGGCTGGTGGTGGGATTATGCGGATTCTTCTTGTGGAGGACGACGAGAGGATAGCTCGCTTCATCAGGAAGGGGCTGTCCGAAAGCGGCTACGCCGTCGATCTCGTGACCGATGGTAACGAAGCGGTTGCTCAGGCGCTGAGTTCTGCATACGACGTGATCGTGCTCGACGTCATGCTTCCCGGGCTCGACGGCTTCGGCGTGCTTGGCACGCTCCGCGCCCAGGGATACACGGTGCCCGTGCTCGTGCTCACGGCTCGGGACGCTCTGGAAGACAAAGTGCAGGGGCTGGACGCCGGTGCAGACGACTACCTCACCAAGCCATTCTCTTTCGCCGAGCTTGAGGCGCGCATTCGGGCGCTTCTGCGGCGAGGTACCGGGGAGGCCAGCGCGCGGCTAGCGATGGCCGACGTCGTGCTCGACCCGATCACGCGCGCCGTCACGAGAGGTAGCGCCGCCATCGAACTGACGCCGAAGGAATACTCCGTGCTGGAGTATTTCATGCGGTCGGCGGGGCGCGTCCTCACCCGGACGATGGTCATCGAGCACGTGTGGCAGTACCAGTTCGATACCGACACCAATTTGGTCGATGTATACGTGAATCGCTTGCGGCGAAAGCTCAGCGACTCGGACGGGCAGTTGCTTCAGACCGTACGAGGCGTGGGCTACACGCTCAAAGCATAGAAGTGACGACGGTGCGGGACCCGACGGAACGTTGGGTCGTCCTGCCCGTCGGCCCGATACTGGGGTGCCGGGCGGATGCCGGCACTCCACGCCGATCGCGAAAGGCGGACATCGTATGATTGATACAGCCGTGATCCTGGCCGCCGGGAACGGCACGCGCCTGCGCGGGGTCTCCGGAGAGCTGCCAAAGCCTCTGGTGCCGGTCGCCGGAGTGCCGCTCCTAGTTCGGATCATGCGCGCGGCCCAGGAGGCGGGGGTCCGTCGGTTCGTGGTTGTCACCGGATATCAGGCAGATCGGCTTCACGATGCTATCGACGGTCACCCGGCTATCTCCGCGGACGTGGATTGGGTGCACAACCCCGACTACAAGACGCGGCCCAACGGCGTTTCGGCGCTGGCGGCACAGGGCAAGATCGACGGACCATTCGCGCTTCTGATGGCCGACCACGTGTTCGACGTCGACGTTCTCAAACGACTCCTGCGCACCGATATCGGACCGCGCGAATGCCTCCTCGCCACAGACCGCAAGATCTCGCAGGTGTACGACCTCGACGATGCCACCAAGGTCGTCGAAGCGGATGGGCGTGTGCTGCAGATTGGCAAGGACCTGCCGGTCTACAACGCCATCGATACGGGGATGTTCCTGTGCACGCCGGTGCTGTTCGAGGCGCTGGATGACGCCGTAGAGAACGGAAGCGGCGGGCTTTCCGACGGCATCGCGTGGCTTTCCGAACGTGGCTCGATGCGCACCTGGGACGTGGGCGACGGCCAATGGCAGGACGTCGATACGCCGGAGATGCGGCGCGAGGCCGAGAGACGACTCGGCCAAACGCTGCGCAGACCGGCCGACGGGCCGATCGCCAAGGTGCTGAACCGACGAATCTCGATACCGATAAGTCTGCTACTTTCTCGCACCGGTATCACGCCGAACCAGATATCGTACTTCGGCCTCGCGCTCGGCATGCTCGCCGGCTTGGCCATGGCGTCGACGACCTACCTATACATCGCCATCGGGGGGGCGCTTCTGCAGCTGATGTCGATCCTGGACGGTTGCGACGGCGAACTGGCCCGGCTGACGTTCCGCGAGACCAACAGCGGCGACTGGATGGGCCGTGCGTTCGACCACCTCTCGTTGGCAGCATTCTTCGCCGGCCTCTTGGTCGGTCAGTTCCGATGCGATCCGACTTCGCTGACTCTCTGCATGAGTGGCATCGCAGTGGTGGCGTCCCTGGCCGGGCTTGTTCTGATGTTCCAGCGTCTGCGAACGACCGGCGGTCGGCACGGTGCGGATTTCGACATACCGGACCCGGAACGTATCGGCGGCGTCAATGGTGCCATGTTCCGCCTCTATGGTTTGTTTCGTCTGTTGCTTCGGCGCGACGTCTTCATATTCACCTTCTTCCTATTGGCGGTCGCGGGTCAACCCGGTGCGGTATTCGGCCTTTGGCTTACCGGGTCGGTAGCATCCGCGCTGGCGCTTGCGCATGTTGCGGCTGCCAGAGGAACCGAACCGGCACGGGCCACCGTGACTAGCGAATGACCGCAGCGGAAGCAGAGCGGCAGGATACGGCCAACCTCGCCAGGGGTGCGGGCGTTACCATCCTCGGAAACATCGGCCGTGTCGGGCACGCTGTGACGGGGCTGCTCATCGCACGCGTGTATGGCGCGGAAGTGTTAGGCTTCTACGCGCTTGCGTGGCTGGTATTCTCACTTGCCGGCAGGGTCGTACTACTCGGTCAGGACCCGGCCATTCAGTACTTCATGGGTCGCAGCCTCGCAGATGATGACGCTGACGAAGCCGGTCGCACGGTGGGTTCCAGCGTCGTTCTGGTGGTTGCCATCGGTGTGCTGATGTGGGCTGTCGTCCACGTCGGTCTGTCGTTGTTGGCTCCCGGCTCTCTGGGCGACCCTCGTCTCGCGACTGCGATCTCCGGGCTAGCTCTTGCGCTGCCTGCATCCGGTGCTCTGGCGGTGCTACTCTCGGCGACGCGCGCTCGTAAGGTCATGACGCATTGGGTCATCGTTCGTTCATTTGTCGAGCCGCTGGCGTCGTTGCTGGGTATGCTCGTAGTGTGGCAGACCGGCGGCGGGATCCATTCCCTTGCCGTCGCCAAGGCGATCTCGATCTGGATCGCGACGGCAGCGGCGCTCTACTGCTATCGCAGACTGTACTCTCTGGCCGATCTGGCGAAGGGGCTGCTGCGTCCGGACAGGATACCGCGCCTTGTGAGGTATTCGCTGCCGGCAGCGGGCAAGGAACTGGTGGCGCTGGGAGCCAGCCGGACCGACCTGTTTCTCGTGGGCTATCTGATCGGGCCTGCCATGGCAGGTATCTATACGGTCGTGTTGGAGGTTTCGTACCTCATCAACAAGGTCCGGCAGGCCCTTGAGCCGATGCTCGCGCCGCTTGTTGCCGAACAGCATCATCTGGACGATCGCGGCCGCATGAAGAACACGTATGGCCGCGCAACACGGTGGGCGCTGATGCTCAACATGGCCGGCCTGGGGATCGCGATTCTGGCTGGCTCGACGATCTTGGGAATCTACGGCGATGCGTTTCTCGTCGGCTGGCTCGCGCTGATGTTCCTGGTCGTCGGGCAAGTCATCTATAGCTCATTCGGCATGTCCGAGATGATGCTGATGATGACCGGGCGCCCGAATCTGATGCTCATGAACTGGACCATATTGCTCGTGTTGGTCGCCACCTTCGACTACGCTCTGATACCGGTGTGGGGCCTAACCGGCGCCGCCATCGGCACTGCATCGGCAAGCATCGCGGTTACGTTCGTGCAGGTGTCCCAGGTCAGGCGCGCCGTGGGTATCCACCCGTTCCGGACGGCTCTGCTCAAACCGATCCTATCATGTCTGGTCGCGGCTCTGTTGGCCTGGTTCGTCCCGCTCTGGGACATGCCCGAGAACGTCGCACAGATCACCCGTGCCGTGCTGTTCGTGGTCGTCTATCTCATTCTGCTGTCCCAGTACGGATTGGACCCCGAGGAGCGGCGGGTCGGCGGGTGGATACGCTCCCGGCTCGGCCGGTGCGCGGCCCTCGTCTGTCACCGCACCTGAGTCTCTCCCAGCCACATCGGGTCTGACCCGGTCCGTCGGACGCCTCGTCCGCCTGTTGGCTCGCACGTTCCGTCCGCCTGTCGGTTCTGACGCCTCGTCCGGCTGCCGGTATTGGGCTACCACTCCCCTTGCAGTTACGTTTGGTGTGGGCTGGGATCGCCCTGGCCGTCGAGCAATGCATGCCGTCGAGTTCGCTACAATTCCGGGGAGGATGATCCATGCCGCTGAACGCGCGTCAGGATAAGGCGGCGCACGACCTGGTCTACTCGGCTGCGCCGCCCGAATGGGCCCTGGGCGCGCCGATGGGCAACGGTCATCTCGGTGTCATGCTATGGGGCGACGGGTGTCCTCTTCGCCTGACGCTCGATCGCGACGACCTCTGGGACCTGCGCTCGAACCGAGACCCCGACCCCGACTTCTCGTGGCAGACCGTGCGCGACCTTGCGCGAGAAGGTCGGATGGATGCCGTCAACGAGATGGTCGAGCGCAATCTGAACCCGCCCGACCTTCCACCGACACCGACGAAGCTGCCTCTCGGCAGGCTTGAAATAGGTCTGCCCGACGGCGGCATGACCGGACGGCTGCACGTAGGCGACGCTACGTTCCGGGGGCGCGCGGGCGAGGTGAAGTTCGGGGTATGCGTCGCGGCCGAATCGCCGCTCATCATCGTGCGCGCGCGGAACTGCCCCACCGATCTCGGTGCCGAGTGGGTATCGCTTGCCGAACTGAACCCCGATGACGCAGCCACACTCGGGATCGAACGTCCTCAGACATTCAGCGACGGCCCCGACCGGTGGATAGTGCAGGATTTCCCGGCCGGTGGGCAGGCTGTCGTCGCCTGGCGCTCATTTCGACGCGGAACGAACGTCACGTTCGTGGCGACCATCACTGCCACGGTCGACGAAGCCGATCCGGTGATGCTGGCCAGGCAGCGTATATCGTCTGCGACTCATCAGGTCACGCGCATTCTCGCGAACCACGCGGAGTGGTGGCAAACGTTTTGGGAGCGGTCGCGCATCGACATCCCCGATGCGACGCTGGAAACGCTGTGGTACTACGGTCTCTACAAGCTCGCGTCTTCATCGCGGGCGGGGCACCTGCCGGCGAACCTGCAAGGGCTGTGGGTCACCGACGGCGTGCTGCCTCCGTGGCGCGGCGACTACCATTGCGATATGAACGTGCAGGAGACGTACTGGCCCGTCTATGCTACGAATCATCTGGACCTGGCGACGCCACTCTACGAGTGGATCGAGCGCATGACTACGGCGCTCAGAGAGCGCACGCAGGCGTTCTTCGGGTTCGACGGGATACGTCTCGAATGCGCGGTCGATTCGGTCGGCGAACCGGTCCCCGGATGGGGAACCGTCCAGTATTGGCCGGGGTCGACACCGTGGATCGCCCAACATTTGTGGCTGCACTGGCTCTACAGCGGCGATGGGGAGTTCCTGCGCCAGAAGGCATATCCGTTCATCAAGCTCGCGATGGCGTTCTTCGAGGGGTATCTCGAAGAGGGCGACGACGGCAGGCTGCACGTGCCGCTGTCGAGCTCTCCGGAGTGGGAGAGCAACCACCCGGCGGCGTGGGGCACCGACCCGACGGGGGATCTCTCGCTGATACGAAACTTGGCCGGCTGGGCGATCGATGCCGCCACGACCCTCGGCGTGGATGAAGATTGCCGCGAACGGTGGCACAACATCCGCGAGAGGCTCGCGCCCTACGGGTTGGACGAAGACGGGGCATTGGTAATCATGGAGGGCGTGCCGCATTCCGGGACGCACAGACATCATAGCCATCTGATGGCGATCCATCCTCTCGGCGATCTGAACGTCGACGGTTCCGACGAGGACCGTCGCATCATCGAGAGATCGCTGCACAAGCTGGAGTACTACGGCGTCGGCGAGTGGACCGGGTGGTCGTTCCCGTGGGCGTCGCTGATCGCGTCGCGCGTTGGCCGCGGCCACATGGCGGCCTACATGCTGAAGCTGTACGCCGAGTCG
>CAZSJP010000058.1:0-12335 GCA_964606675.1 uncultured bacterium | reverse complement strand
TGGGGGAGGGGTCTACGGGGCCGCACACTTCGTCAACTGCACCATCGTCGGCAACGATCCGAGCGGCATCTACTGGCGCGATGTGGGCCCGATGGCAAACACTGTTGTATGGGGCAATCGTCGGGTACCCATGGCGGTCCGTGAGCGCCGATACCCGGACATGCCCATCGTCATCTACTCCGATATCGAAGGCGGCTGGCCCGGGGAAGGCAATATAGACGTCGACCCGATGTTCGCAGATTCGGCCAACGGCGATTACGGTCTGCTTGACGGCTCCCCCGCCATCGACGCCGGCGACCCCGACTCGCCTCTCGACCCCGACGGCACGCGCGCCGATATGGGCGCGTTCAGCGGCGACCAACCCGTCGGCGCAGCCGAGGCACCCGAGGGTCTCGTCACGCGCCTTGACGGGCCGTTCCCGAACCCATTCAACCCGACGACGACGATCCGCTACACGGTCGCCGACGCCGGGATGACAACTCTCGTTGTGTACGACGCGCTCGGCCGTGCAGTCCGGACGCTGATGGAGGCCGAGGTGCCGCGCGGGCACCACTCGGTAGTGTGGGACGGCCTCGACGCGTCGAACCGCGCCGTGGCGAGCGGCGTGTATCTGGTGCGGCTGACCCATGCGGGGGCGAAGGCAAGCTCTGCGAGCATTCGACGAATGCTGGTTGTACGGTAGCAGCCTGTCCGGCGAGGCCGAATCGCCGGCATGAACAGTGCGCTCGGTCGGCGAACCTCGATGCGGCTGGAGAGCGCAACTGAGCGCCAGACGCGCGAATACCCGTAATCGGCTCGCCTGCGGGCACATGCTCAGCCGATAGTTGTTCTGTAAGTGTGAAAGTAATAACATTCATACGGCACCCTTGCGAGACGAGACGAATACCCGTATTATTGAGCGACACGACGCTAGCTCAGACGTGCCTCCCACACACCTCCATGCATCGCCGGTGGAACGTACGCCCCCGCCGGTCTGGTAGTTAAGGCGCGATGGATAACGACCGAATCGTCATAGAAGGCGCGCGCGCGCACAACCTGAACAACGTCAGCCTGACGCTGCCGAAGAACAGGCTGATATGCTTCACGGGGGTGTCCGGCTCCGGCAAAAGCTCCATGGCGTTCGACACGATCTACGCCGAGGGCCAGCGTCGATACGTCGAGTCGTTGTCTCCGTACGCCCGGCACTTCATGGAGCAGATGGAGAAGCCGGACGTAGACAGAATCACCGGCCTCCCACCCGCTATCTCCATCGAGCAGAAGGCCGCCGGCGGCAATCCGCGAAGCACCGTCGGCACCATGACCGAGGTGTACGACTACCTGCGCGTACTGTATTCGCGCCTTGGCACGCTCCATTGCCTCGAATGCGGCAAGCCGATCACGGGTCAGACCAGAGAGCAGATCCTCGACCGCATCGCGCTCATGCCCGAGCGGACCAGGATGAATATCCTCGCGCCGGTTGTCCGAGGACGTCAGGGGGAGTTCCTCGACTTGTTCGAAGACTTACAGAAGCAGGGATTCGTCCGGGCGCGCGTCGATGAGGGAATCCTGAGCCTGACGGAAGACCCGGGGCTGGACCGTCATGCCAAGCACGACGTCGACGTCGTAGTGGACAGGATCATCCTGAAGCCCGACGGGCGAACGAGGCTTGCCGAGGCGGTCGACACGGCACTCGAGGTCGGCAACGGCACGATCATCCTCAACGTCGTGACCGGCTCCGAAGATGCCGGCGTCGACACGATCATGGGCACGTCGTACGCGTGCGCCGATTGCGGCATCTCATACGAAGAGCCGACGCCGCAGCTATTCTCGTTCAACATTCCCGCCGGTATGTGCCCGACGTGTAGCGGCCTCGGCACTCACGTCGAGATAGACGCCGAGCTGCTCATCGCCGATCCGACGAAATCCCTCCGCGACGGAGCCATCGCGACCATCGACGTCGACCGCAACAAGTGGAATCGCCATTTCTACGAAGGCGTGCTGAAGCACTTCGGGAAGGCCGGCCTCGACACGCCATGGGCAGACATCGAGCTGGAGGCGCGCGAGAAGCTCCTGCACGGCCTCGACGGGCAGCGCATCAGATTCACGTACCGTGGCGACGCCGGCAAGAAAGGCTGGACCCACAACGATACGTTCGAGGGCATCATCCCGATGCTCCAGAGGCGTTTCCGCGAGACGAAGAACGATTCCTCGCGCGAAGAGCTGGCGGCGTTCACCGCCCACGTCGCCTGCGCCGACTGCGGAGGCGCTCGCCTGAGAGCCGAGGCCAGGGCCGTCAGCCTGGGCGGACCGACGCTGCCGGAATTGTGCGCGCTCTCGGTCGAGGACGCCCACCGGCATCTGACGAACCTCACGCTCAGCGAGTCCGACACGCAGATTGGACAAGACGCTCTCAACGAGATCGTCTCCCGCATGGAGTTCCTGATAAACGTCGGGCTCAAGTACATCTCGCTCGACCGCACGGCGCCGACGCTTTCGGGCGGTGAATCGCAGCGTATCAGACTCGCGTCTCAGATAGGCAGCGGCCTCGTAGGGGTGCTCTACGTGCTCGACGAGCCGTCGATCGGGCTGCACCATCGGGACAACCACCGGCTGCTGAACGCACTCGGGCGCCTGCGCGACACGGGCAACACGGTCGTGGTCGTCGAGCACGACGAGGACACGATGCGTAATGCCGATCTCGTCGTCGACTTCGGCCCCGGCCCCGGCGTCAGAGGTGGCGAGGCTTGCGTCGTCGGAACCGTCGATGACGTGATCGCAACCGATCGATCTATCACCGGCCAGTTCCTCTCCGGCAGACGGTCGATCGCGATCCCCGAGACGCGGCGCAGCCCGAACGGCAGTTGGCTGGAGGTGGTCGGGGCGTGTCATAACAACCTCAAGGACATCGACGTTCGCATTCCCCTCGGCGTATTCACGTGCGTTACGGGCGTGTCCGGATCGGGGAAAAGCTCGCTCATCGCCGATACGCTTCTGCCGGCGCTGACCAGGCACTTCTTCCGTGCAAAGGACGCGGCGGGCGAGCATCGCGAGGTCCGTGGAATCGAGAACATCGACAAGGTCATCCACATCGACCAGAGCCCGATTGGCCGCACGCCTCGGTCGAACTCGGCGACGTACACCGGCGTGCTCGACTTGATCCGCAAGCTGTTCGCCGATCTCCCGGCTGCGAAGGTCCGCGGCTACAAGCCCGGGCGGTTCAGCTTCAACGTCAAGGACGGTCGGTGCGAGGCGTGTTCCGGCAACGGAGCGACCAAGGTCGAGATGGACTTCTTGTCGGACATCTGGGTGGCATGTCCGGTCTGCGAGGGCAAACGCTTCAACGCGGAGACTCTGCAGGTTGCGTTCAGGGGCAAGTCGATAGCCGACGTGCTCGACATGGACGTGCAGGAGGCGCTCTCGCTATTCGAGAATCTGCCACACGTGAAGCGGACGCTCCAGACGCTGCACGACGTGGGGCTCGACTACATCAAGCTCGGCCAGCCGTCGCCGACGCTCTCGGGCGGCGAGGCGCAGCGGATCAAGCTGGCGAAGGAGTTGTGCCGCAAGAGCACCGGCAAGACGCTCTACATCCTCGACGAACCCACGACCGGGCTACATTTCCACGACATACAGCACCTCCTCGAAGTGCTCCATCACTTCTGCGACGAGGGCAACACCGTCGTCGTCATAGAGCACAACATGGACGTCATCAAGACGGCCGACCGGATCATAGACCTCGGCCCCGAAGGCGGAGATGAAGGTGGCCGAGTCATCGCCGGCGGCACGCCCGAGGAAGTTGCCACCGTCGAGGACTCGTGGACCGGCCAGGTCCTCGCGCAGGTGCTGGCGACCGGACGAACCGGCGGTCTCGATACCCCGGAGCAGGGCGATTCGGACGGCGCAGCAGGCTTGCCGACCGTGTACGAGCCTGCAAAACGACTCACGTCGATCTCGGTCACGGGCGCTCGGGAGCACAATCTCAAGAACGTGAGCGTCGACGTGCCGCGGGAGCGATTGGTCGTGTTCGCGGGAGTGTCCGGGTCGGGCAAGACAAGCATGGCGCTGGACACGATCTACGCCGAGGGGCAGCGCCGGTACGTCGAGTCGCTTTCATCGTACGCCCGGCAGTTCCTCGGCCAGGTCCAGAAGCCGAAAGTCGACCAGATCGAAGGCCTCTCGCCGGCCATCGCCATCGAGCAGAAGAGCGCCGGCAGGAACCCTCGCAGCACCGTTGGCACCATCACGCAGGTCTACGACTACGTCAGAGTGATTTACGCCCAGCTTGCCGACGTCTACTGCCCGGATTGCCAGGTCCCGGCCGGGCAGCAGTCGGCGTTGGAGGTGGTTGAGCGGCTTGCGGAGAGCTACGATGGCGAGAGCGTGGTCGTCATGGCTCCGGTGGAACCGGGGAAAGGGGAGGACTACGAAGCGCTGCTGGCCAGGTCGGCTCGTGAGGGATACGTCCGTGCGCGCATCGATGGCGAGATAGAACGCATCGACGGCGATATCGAGATTGACCGCCGCCGCACGCACGTGGTGGAGATCGTCGTCGACAGGCTCACCGTTCGGGCGGCGGACAGGCCGCGTCTCGGCGAGGCCGTCGAAGCGGCGTTCAGCATGGGTGCAGGGCGGCTGGTCGTGTTGCGGCCGGACGCCAGCGATGAGACTCAGATGAACCAGCATCTCTCGTGTCCGTCGTGCAACAGGAGCTTTGACAGGCTGACGCCGCAGATGTTCGCCTTCAACCGTGCTCACGACCTATCGGCCTCGGGCATGTGCCCGGCCTGCCAGGGGATGGGAACGCAGCAGGGCCTGGCCGAGGAAGCGGTCGTACGGACCCCGAACCTGAGCGTCGCCGACGGCGCGATCTCACTCTGGGGGAAACCGTCCGGACAGTTCCTCCGAATGCTGACCGCGGCGGGTGCGGAGTTGGGCTTCGACGTTCGAGAGCCGGTGTCGCAACTGTCTGAAGCCGCTCGACACGCGCTCTTCCACGGCGATGAGACGAGATGGATCGAGGCGGGCAAGGATGGCTTCCGATTCCAGTATATGGGCCTCTTTCCGGCGATCGACAGAACTCTCCGTGCGAACCCGAAGGCGCGGGAAGAACTCGGCCAGGTGCTCTCGGACGTCGCGTGTAACGTTTGCGGCGGCTCGCGCTTGGTGCCGCAGAGCAGGTGGGCCAGGCTCAGAGACGTCACGATTGGCGATCTATGCGCGTGGCCGATCGCGAACGCGAGGCGGTTCTTCGACGAGCTTGCGCTCGACGACCCGGAGGAGAACCTGGTCGGCGACGTCCACGGCGAGATATGCCGGCGCCTTCAGTTCCTGGACGAGGTCGGCCTCGAATACGTCGCGCTCGACAGGCGCGCGCCGACACTCTCGGGCGGAGAGGCGCAGCGCATTCGGCTGGCGTCGCAGATAGGGAGCGGGCTGACGGGCGTCCTCTACGTTCTCGACGAACCGACGATAGGGTTGCATCCGAGAGACAACAAGCGGCTCCTGACCGCCCTACAGAGGCTGCGCGACCTCAACAACACGGTCATCGTGGTCGAGCACGACGCCGACACTCTGACCACGGCCGATCACGTGATCGACTTTGGCCCGGGGGCCGGAGCGTCGGGCGGACAGGTTGTGGCGTCCGCGCCTCCGGCCGAGTTGGGCGGGCTGCCCGAATCGATCACGGGGAAGTACCTGTCGGGCGCGCTCTCGCTGCCGGTGCCTTCCGGTCGGCGGCCCGGCAACGGGCATTTCCTGGAGATCGTGGGCGCGCGGCACCACAACCTGAAGAACGTCGACGTCAGGTTCCCCCTCGGCTCGATGATCGTCGTAACGGGCGTCTCAGGCTCGGGCAAGAGCTCGCTCGTCAACGACATTCTGTACCGTTCGCTGGCGTCGACGCTGCATCGGGCGCAGCTCGTGCCGGGCCTCCACGACGAAGTTCGCAACGTCGAGCTAGTCGACAAAGTGATCCTCATCGACCAGGATCCCATCGGCAACTCGCCGCAGAGCAACCCCGCAACATACAGCGGCGTGTTCGATCTGTTGCGACAGTTCTATGCCGGCCTGCCCGAATCCCGCGTTCGTGGCTACACGGCGCGCAGGTTCAGCACCAACGTTCCCGGCGGACGGTGCGAACGATGCCAGGGATACGGCAAGCGGCACATCGAGATGCACTTCCTGCCGGATGTTTGGGTCGAGTGCGACGCCTGCGACGGCATGCGCTACAACTCTGAGACCTTGGAGATCAGGTATGGCGGCATCTCGATCGGCGACGTGCTTGCGATGCAGACCGAGCAGGCTCTGGAGCATTTCCGGCGAGTGCCTCGCATCCGCAAACTGCTCGCCACGCTGGTAGACGTGGGCCTGGGCTACATGGAACTCGGGCAGTCGGCGTCGACGCTCTCCGGCGGAGAGGCGCAACGCCTCAAGCTGGCTCGGGAACTGGCTCGCCCCTCGACCGGGCAGACGTTCTACATACTCGACGAGCCGACAACGGGGTTGCATTTCGACGACGTGGCGCGCCTGCTCGAGGTGCTCAGCAAGCTTGTCGATCAGGGCAATACGGTCGCCATGATCGAGCACAACGTCGGCGTGATTCTCTCCGCCGACTGGGTGATCGACCTCGGACCCGACGGTGGCGACGCCGGCGGCGGCCTCGTAGCGGCAGGCACTCCGGAGGATATCGCCGCGAGCCCCGATTCGCACACCGGCCTTATCCTGAAAGAGTCGCTGAAGACGATCCGGCGTCGCTCGGAGCGCGCGAAGCCAGAGCCGGTCGGCACTGAACGGGTCGAGCGCGTCGATGGCGACGCAAACGCCGCAGTATTGGAGCCTGTGGCTGCCGGCACGGACGACGAGATAAGCCTGGACGAGGCCGACCCGCGGGAGCTATCGGAGAAGCCGCCGTGGAAGGCCGATGGCAGGGCTTGGCACATGGACATGACGCGGTTGCGCGCCGACAAGTCGCCCCGATGGGAAGCAGAATTGCTGACCGATCTCGTGCAGACGATAGGGGACACGGTGCCGGTGCGCGTCTCGTGGACGAATCGGTGCTTCCTGACGTTCTGGTTCAAGGAACACGGCTGGGGTCAGTGGTGCCGCGTTCACACGGATGCCGCAGACGCGATTCGCATGGTCTGCTTCGTGCCGCAGGGCATCTTCGGCGACAAAGAACTCTCGGCACTTCGGATGCGGGTCGTCGACGTCAACCACGGTTGGTACGGCACCGATGTCGACTGGGTGACGATCGAGAAGGGAGTTGTAGCGAGCAGCGACTTCGACGGCGAGGATTTCAGCGGATTCCTCCGAACGTGTCGCGAACGGCTGGTGGCTCTCCAGAGCCGGGTTGCAGAGGCGGCCGAGTCGGCCGAATCGACGACTGCACTGCTGGAGCCGGCGGCTGACGACTCGGATGAAGAGATCGAGCTTGACGAAGCCGATCCGAAGGACCTCTCCGAGAAGCCGCTCTGGAAGATCGACGGGCAGGCGTGGCACACCGACCCGGAGCGGCCCCGCAAAGGGGGCGTATCCCCGTCGTGGGACACCAACGCGGTGACGGCGGCTGTAAGCCTCATCGAAGCCGCCGCGCCGGTGAAGGTGACGTGGACCAACCAGCATTTCGTCACGATCCGGCCCCGCCGCTACTCGTGGGGAGTGTGGTGCCGCCTCATGACGTACGATCCGGATGCGATGCACATCGTGTTCCAGGGGCGTGTCGACGAGGCGCACGAAGAGCGGTTCGAGCCGCTCGGGTTCGAGGGCGGAGACAAGTCGTGGGACTGGCACGGCACCGACTGGGGGTGGATATCCAAACCCGCTGTGGGCGTCGAAGACTTCGACACCGACGAGTTCCGCCAGTTCGCCCGTGGTGCGTACGACGAGTTCCTGGCGGCGCAGGACGACCACGTCCGCCGGCACGATAGCGAAGCGATAGTCGCCGCCGCAGACGGCGACACGGCCGAGCCGGACGACGACACGTCCGAGGACGACGAGAATGGAGCGCCGGTCGCCGAGGACGTCGATCCGCCGTGGAAGACCGACGGACGCTCGTGGCACCTCGACGCGGCGCGAGAACGCTCGGGCCGCAGGCCGGTGTGGGACCCCGACGCGCTACAGCACGTGATCGACGAGGCGCTGAAGCTTGGCGATGTGGAAGCCCGATGGAACAGCCGGGCGACTGTTTCTCTCCGGCCGCGCGGCGGGAAGATCTGGATGGAGATTCGCACCGACAACTGGCGCTACTTCCGCATCCGGGTGAACGTGCCGAAGGGGACATTCGACGGCGACCGACTCCGGAAGGAATTGGACTTGCGTCTGTTCGCCGAGATCGACGACGTGCCGCTATACACAAGCCCCGCGCGGGTCAGGATGAACGGCAGAGGCAAGGATTGGACGCGGGTCGACGTTGTCGGTTGCCTGAGACGCGAGTTGGACACGGACGGTTTCCGCGCGTTCCTGAGGACCGGCTTCGAGAAGTTCGTCGGGGCCGATTGAGAGGGTAACGGGCAGACGCTCCCACGGATACGCAAGTGTGTGGTGAGCGTCTATGATTCCTCGGCTTGTTCCTTCTTGCCGGTCCGGTCGACCAGATCGACGCATTGGTTGTACACCCATGCGATGATGAGCGCCATGATGCCGCCGCCAATGAGGGCGTTGACCAGTCCCAGGATCAGGTTGGCGACGCCGGTGTGAGGCTGGTAGAGCGGGAACAGCCCGTCGCAGAAACGCAGAAAAAGCTGTCCCGACCCACCCGAGACCGTGAAAAGCACTGCGACGAGGAACATACTTCCGGCGCTGAGTACGCCGCCGGCGATCGTCGTCGCCCAGATGTTGAGTTTCATCGTGGACCCCCTCAATGCGCGGTTCCGATGAGCGCCTGCCCTACTTGAACCTAACACGTGGGGCCGCAGATGAACAAGGCCACCGGCATGGGGCGAAGCCGCCCCGGTGCCGAGATGGAGGACGCTGCAGTTGGCATCGCCGATACCCAGATCAGCGCCGTTCACGTTCGCCGTTCCCATCCACGGTGGCGACGGCTTCACCGTAGATGGCAGACTCGACGATTGGTCGGCGCACTACAGATTGCCGACGGTGTCGCTGGGCAGTCCGGCGTTCGCCGAGGTATCCGCCGCATGGAGCCCCGACGGCATGTGGTTCGCCCTCAGGGTACCGCGGACGAAGGCTCCTCGCGTGCTTCCGAAACGCCCGACCGACGGCGATTGCCTCGAACTATATCTCGACACGAGGGACCTGCGCAACGCCCACCGCGCGGGGCGTTATTGCCACAAGTTCGTGCTGGCTCCCGTCGGTGGCGTCGGCCAGGCGCGTCGCCCCCTGTTCGAGCATCAGGAGATGCCGCGCGCGTTGGCAACGCCCCCCCTGATCGTGCCCGACCAGATCGAGATCGCCAGCGACGTGTCCGGCTATGAATACTCGATGGAGCTGTTCGTCCCCTCGGCCGCGCTCAGCGGCTACGACGTCGACGCGACCCGTCGGCTGGGCCTGGCATACGTGCTCCACGATATCGAGCACACCGTGCAGACTTGGCCACACCCCGTTGGCCTGCCGGTGGCGTCCGATCCGTCGTTCTGGGCAACGGTAGAGCTTGTGCCGTAGCCCGGTCGAGTTGGCGTCGGCGGCGATTGCGGCCATATTTAGCACCCTCGCACTTGCGTCTGGAGAAGCTCGACCAGGGAGTGATTTCTTTTGCCGAGAACAGCATTGTCCATCATGGCCGTAGCAGCGTTGGCGACCCTATCGGGGTTGGTGTCCTGTGGAGGAGGCGCCGACGCGACCGAGCGCGAGCGCCTTGTCATATGGGGTACGACCGAAGCCGAAGGCAAGATCGGCTACGACGCGCTGATCGAGAAGTTCGAAGAGCGCTACCCACACATCGAGGTCAGGCGCGCCATCCCCGAGCGCGCGCAGGACTTGCAGAAACTGCTCTGTGCATACGTCGGCGACGACCCGCCCGATCTGATTCTCCGCGAGTCGCGCTTCCTCGGCAACCTCGCAGCTCGAAACATCGTGATGCCGCTCGACAGCCTGATCGAGCGCGACCGCGATCTCTCCGACGGCATCCGCAAGGAGGACTACTACCCCGGCTGCTGGAACGAGATGGTCTACGACGGAAAAGTGTACGCCCTGGCCGGCGGGACGGCGATAAGCGTGCTGGCATACAACCGACATGCTTTCCGCGAGGTCGGGCTCGACCCGGACAGGCCGCCGAAAGACTGGAACGAGCTGTTAGAGTACACCAAGCGGCTCGTGGTTTTCGGTGAAGACGGCGACCTGGAGCGCGTCGGTTTCATACCGCACTTCCGCGGAATGGACCCGCTGGAGTACTACGTGCAGCAGATGGGCGGCGCCGTGATCGATTCTGCCGGCAGAAAATGCCTGCTCGACAGCCCCGAGACCATAGCGGCGCTCGAGTTCAACAAAGAGCTGTTCGACGCCCAGGGCGGGCGACAGGCCGTCCAGGCGTTCGCGATGGCGACGACGCAAGCCGAGAACGTCGACGCATTCCAGCTCGGCAAGATCGCCATGGTCATCGACGACGACTGGGTCCTCTATCGAACCGCGCGCTACGGCAACCGCGACATACTCGATCTCGGGTTCGCACCGGTGCCGATGCCGACGGATACCACTCCGTTGGTGCTGTATCAGCGTGGATCGGCCTGGGCGATTCCGTCAAACGCGAAGCACGTGGACGCGGCGTGGAAGTTCCTTCGCTTCTTCATGTCGCCCGACGGCTACTTCACCCACAAGCGCACGCTGGCCGCCCGAGACATGCGGGTGCGCGGCTTCAAGTACGGCGGCGTGCACGCGCGCAGGACGCTCAACGCGATCTTTCCCGAACTTCTGCCAACCGAGGAAGCGCTGCGGCGTGAGGCGCTCAAGATGCCCGGCTACATGGAGTACGTGTGGTCGCCTTCCGCGAGCGGCGTCGCGAGTTTCCTCTGGGATCAGACCGAGTGGGCGTACGACCAGGCGACCTACGGTCTCGACGAGCCCGCAGAGGCGTTGCAGACTGCTACCGCCAAGGCCAACGAAGAGCTCGACCGGTACTACGGGCAGCGCTCCGCGCCGTTGGTGGACTGGACGTTCGTCGGCGGGGTGGCGGCGTGCGTGCTGCTCGTCGGTGCGGGGGTTCTGTGGTGGTATGCGCGCCGGCAGGGCACTATGGGCGAGCTCTGGACGGGCATTGCTTTCCTAAGCCCGTGGCTGTTCGGATTCCTCGTGTTCACCGGCGGCCCGATCATCTTCTCGATCATCATCAGCTTCACCGAGTTCGAGGTCATCAGCCCGGCGCGATGGGCGGGCCTGCAGAACTACGAGTTCCTGCTGACCAAGGACCCGACGTTCTGGAAATCGCTCTGGAACACCATCTTCATGGCAATGGCGATACCCGTCGGCATGGCGGTCGGCCTCGGCGTGGCCATGCTGCTCAATGCCAAGGTGAAGGGGCTTTCGGTGTACCGGACGATCTTCTACCTGCCGGCGATCGTCCCCGTCGTTGCCAGCTCGATCCTGTGGATCTGGGTCATGCACCCGAAGCTCGGCATCCTGAACTACTTCCTCGACCAGTTCTACCTGACGCCGATCGTCCTGGGGCTGATAGACTACTTCAACGTGCTGCTTGGATGGCTTGGCGTCAGTCCGGTCGACCCGCGCTACAACCTGTGGGTGCAGAGCGAGAGCTGGTCGAAGCCGGGCCTGATCGTGATGGGCCTATGGGGCGCCGGCGCCAGCATGATAATCTGGCTTGCAGGGCTGAAGGCAATTCCGACCCATCTCTACGAAGCGGCCGAGATAGACGGCGCCGGGCCGGTCAAGCAGTTCCGGAACGTCACGCTGCCGATGCTGACGCCCTACATCTTCTTCAACCTCGTCACGGGCGTCATAGGCACGTTCCAGATATTCACGCAGGCGTTCGTGATGACTGCCGGCGGACCGGCGCAGAGCACGCTATTCTACGTCTACTATCTCTTCAATAACTCGTTCAGCTACTTCAAGATGGGCTATGCATCGGCGATGGCGTGGGTCCTGTTCCTCATCATCTTCGCCCTCACGATGTTCCAGCTCTGGGGCGCGAAGCGATGGGTGCACTATGAATGAAGCTGCACCAAGCGCCGCGAAGACCGACCTTCACGAACGAGGCCCGCTGAGAGCCACTGGCAGACGCGCGCGGGCAGCATGCCGCCACCCGCGCACGTCCCGAGATGGTAGGTCGTCACATCGCCGGTTTCAGTTCGATGATGACCACTTCGATCGGACCGTCGCCCGTGGCCTCGACCGAATGGCTCTTGGTTGCCGGCATGAAGATCGTCGCGCCGGGCGACGGTCCGATCGAA
>CAZSJP010000057.1:0-12387 GCA_964606675.1 uncultured bacterium | reverse complement strand
GCCGCGATCACGCGTGCGCCGGTCCCGTCGCCGAGCAGAAACGGCACCCCCCACGAGTACGCTTCGTCCGTCGGACTCTTGGCAATCCGCTTCGACAGTTCCCGCCACCACTCGTCTTGGCACTCTCTGTCGGGGCAGTTATAGTAAGCGGACAGGTCTACCTGAGTGCACAGCGCGGCGATCGGCCGCTCTTCGTCGGGCGTCTGCGTTTCCATGTCGTGCCTCCAGCTTGCCGTGCGCGTTGAGATCGCTGCACGGGCATTGATGCCGCCGGGGTATCGGCGGCGGACTTCATGAGAGGAAGATACAATGAGTGGGGGCCGGGGCGAACGCCACCCCATCGCCGGATTACAGCCGGGCGAGCTATTCTCGTTCGTCTACCATGGCGAGAAGAGCGGGACGATGTTGGATGCGTGGCGATGCTCGGCCAAGCGACGGAAGAAAGGCCCGCACCGTACCGAAGCCGTTACGCGTTGGCGTGACCGGGATTCGGGCGTCGAGGTCGGCCGAGAACTCGTCCGCTATTCCGACTTCCCCGCCGTAGAGTGGCTGGTGCGTTTCACGAACCCGGGCGACGCCGACACGCCTATCCTCTCGGACATATGGGCCGCCGACTTCACGATACGAGATCCGATCGCCTCCGGCGACGGGGTCGCGGCCACATACCGATTGCATAGGACGGTCGGAGCGCCATCGGACCCAACCGACTTCACCGCCTCGGTGGTCGACGTCGGCCGCGACAGCGAGCATCGCATGGGCGTGTCCGCCCACAGGATGGGTGGACATGGCGGGCGGTCGTCGAACGCGGATCTGCCGTTCTTCAAGATCGAGACCGGCTCCGGGTCGCTGATCGTAGCCGTCGGATGGTCGGGCCAGTGGACCGCGCACGTCTCATCTCCGAATGGCGACGACCTGCACGTGACGGTGGGCCTCGAACGAACCCACTTCCGGTTGCACCCGGGCGAGAGCGTCCGTATGCCCCGGGTACTGGCACATTTCCGCGAGGGCGACACCTGGGAAGCCAACGCCGAGTTCAGACGGCTCATCCAGCGACACTACGCCGCACGCAGATCGGGCGAGCGAGGCGACGACCGAACGGCTCCGCAGCCGACGTTCTTCTGCAACACCTGCTTCACACGCAAAGGGCACTGGCTGAACGAGTGCGACGAGCAGAACCAGATATCGCTGATCGACGGCTACGAGCCATTGGGCCTCGACGCGTTCATAACCGATGCCGGATGGTTCGAGGGAGGCTGGCCCGACGGCGCCGGCAACTGGACTCCGCGCAAAGACGCATATCCGCGCGGGATGGCGCCCGTGGCGGAAGCCGCCATGAATCAGGGCGCGACGTACGGCCTGTGGTTCGAACCGGAGCGCGTCGTCGAAGGCTCGTGGCTGCACGAGAACCGCCCCGAGTGGCTGCTAACGAGCGAACACGGCCCGCACTGGACCGGCAGCAAGACGTTCCTGCTCGACTTCGGTCTCGAAGAGGTGCGCGAGTTCATGCTCGCCATGCTCGGAGAGTTCATGGACATCCCCGGGTTCGACGTCTATCGGCAGGACTTCAACAAGGACCCGCTGTCCTACTGGCAAGGCGGCGACGAAGACGACAGGCAGGGCATCACCGAAATCCGCTACATCGAGGGGCTGTATGCATACTGGGACGAGATCGCTCGGCGTTGGCCGAATTGTCTGATCGAAGAGTGCGCGAGCGGCGGGCGTCGCATCGATCTGGAGACGGTGATGCGCATGCACGCCCACCAGAAGACCGACTACTGGTTCGACGACGACGTCGATCAGGCGAGCCTGTGGGGCCTGGGCCAGTACCTGCCCAACAACGTCTTCGTCGCGCACCTCGACAACCTGGATACCTACTCGTTCCACTCGACCATGGCGTCGTCACTCTGCGTGGGATGGATCGCGGACGACCCCGAGTTCGACGTGGACCGCGCGAAGGAGTTGGCTGCCATCTACCGCGAAGTGCGGCACCTGTTCACCGGCGCGTGGTATCCGCTCTTGCCCCAGACGCGCGACAAGTCTGCGTGGATGGCGTCGCAGTACCACAGGCCCGACCTCGACGAGGGCCTCATCCTCGCCTTTCGCCACGAGAGCAGCCCCTATCCCGCCGCCGAGCTTGCGCTTCGCGGCCTCGACGCCGCGAAGACGTACGAGCTGTACTACGAGACCACCGGCGAGGCCGTCTGCACGACCGGCGCCGACCTGATGGAGCATCTCGTCGTCAGCATCCGAGAGCCGCGAGGGAGTGTTCTGGTGAGGTATGGGGTTGTGGGGTGAGGGAGGGTGTGGGCTAGGCTCGCCCGACTGCTCTCTCTTGGCAACCAGGAGGGAAGAGAGCCTACATCGGAGTGCCTTGGCAATCGCGCTACGAGTTGCTATACTTGCTATAGCAGCCATATCATCTGAGAGGGAGATCGGATGTGGGGGGGCCATTCTGAAGCCATGAAGAACTTACTTACACTACCCAAGATCAGCCTGAACAGGCCGGTGACCGTCACGATGGTATTCGTGGCGTTTCTGGTTGTGGGCTTCATCGCCTATACCCGCATCCCCATCAGCCTGATGCCGGGAGGGCAGCAGAGCCGATGGGTCCATGTGTACGTCAGCTACGGCAATGCGAGTCCTGTCGAGGTCGAACGTCGGATCGCGCGCCCAGTCGAAGGCATATTCCGCGCGATGACCGGTGTCGAACGTATCAGTTCTCGTAGCAGTTCCGGAGGATGCGGGATATCGATCGTATTTCGGCAAGGCGTAGACATGGCGGAAGCGTATAATCAGCTTCGCGATAGATGCGACCGCGTTCTGGCGGAGTTGCCCGACGACGTGAAACGAATCCATATCTGGCATTGGGATCCGGACTCGTGGCCTATTCTCGGGATCAGCGTGCTATACCACGGCAACTACACCGATTTGTACACGCTGGTGGAGGAGCAGATAAAGAAGCCGCTGGAGCGACTGGATGGAGTCGCAAGAGTAGATGTGTACGGCACGAGGTCGTCCAGAGTGCAGATTGACCTTTCACGAGCGAGAATGAATGCAAGCGGCGTGAACGCACCACGTCTATTCCGCCAATTGCAGCAAGACAACTTCGCCATGAGCAGTGGATGGGTATCCGACGGTTCGCAGAAGCTCTACGTTCGATCCGATTCTCGCTTCACGTCTGTCGAAGAGATTCGGAACCTGCCGATTGCAGAACGTCCGGGGCTGTCGCTGAGGGACGTTGCCAATGTCGAGTATACCAAACCTCGCTCGAACTGGCGCAACCGTCTTAACGGCCTTGATGGCGTGTGGGTCAGCGTCAAGAAGAAGGCGTCGGCTAACACGGTCGATGTCTCCAGACGTGTGCTGGAGACATTCGAGAACGATCTGCTCAAGCGACCTCAGCTAACGGGCTTCGAGCCTCATGTCTACTTCAATCAGGGCGAGGAGATCGAATCGGCTTTGGATCAACTGCAGTCGGCTGGGCTGTGGGGTGGTCTGTTCGCGGTGTTGGTACTGTATTTCTTTCTTCGTCGTGGGCGGACGACATTCGTTGTCGCAGGGGCAATTCCGCTTTCGATCACGATCAGCCTGATAGTATTCTACTTCGCCGGATGGTCGCTCAATATGGTGACCATGATGGGGCTTATTATCAGCTTCGGCATGGTTGTAGACAACTCGATCGTCGTCGCGGAGGCAATACATGCACGCCGTGTAGAGGGTGCCGGTTCGTCGGAAGCGAGTCTGTATGGAGCCAGTGAGGTCGGGCTGGCAATCACCGTGGCTACCCTCACGACGCTTGTGGTCTTCCTGCCATTGATCTTCTTGGGAGGAGGGCAGCAAGCCTCGTTCTACATGGCACGGCTGGGCATGCCTGTCGTGTACGCACTGCTGGCCTCGCTCTTCGTCGCGCTGTTCTTCATTCCGCTAGCAATGCGACACCTCATGAGCGAACACCCCACCAAGGAAGCTCGCATCATCACCCTGGCGAATGGATGGTACCGAAAGGGATTGTCATGGGTCATGGCCCATCGCCTGGAAGCGGCGATTGCTGCCGTGGCTCTCTTTATGACCATTCAGATTCCGATGGGCAAAGTCACGAGTCACCGCCGCGGCGGACATGGTTCCTACATGTCGATCGGTTTCGATATGCCGCGCCAATACGATGTCGCCGCGGCGGACACGATCATGACGCAATACGAGACTTTTCTGTCCGATCGGAAAGAACAATATGGTTTGGGGGGGGTCGAGGTCAGTGTCTCGCGAGGCCGCGGCCACTTGTGGTCCTCCATAGAAGAAGATCGACGTGCGTGGTATACGGTGACTTTCCACAAGATCGTGGACGGCTTGGGATTCGAGCGACAAGTTCCCATGACGAGGGAAGAGATCTTTGACGACATCAAGAAACATGCGCCACGGTTCCCCGGCGTCGAGATGAGCATAGACCGTCAGCAAGACGATGCCAAACGTACGTCGGTAACTCTGTTTGGCGAGAATACAAGCATTCTAGTCAGACTCGCCACTGAGGTGGAACGTCGGCTGAGACTACTTCCACAGGTGACGGAAGTGGATTCGGACGTGGAATCGGCCAAGGACGAACTGCAGTTTCGCGTCAATCGTCGACTGGCCGACCACGTCGGTGTAGATAGCCGGTCAGTGGCCTCGACGATCGGCACCGTGATGCGGGGAACTTCTCTTAACCGCTTCCACACCGAAGAGCGCGAGATCCCCATCAGGCTGGAGTTGGACGTTATGGACCGACAAACGGTGGATCAGGTGCTGGATCTTCGTGTTTCCGGGTCCGACAGCACCCCCGTCACGGTGCGGTCGCTAGTGGATGTCACCATGGGCAAGACGTTGCGCAACATTCGGCGGGAAAACGGTCGAACCCGCGTACGTGTTACCGCCATCAGCCGTGAAGAGGGCGTGGGCAATCTGAGGGAACACGTGGTGCGAGCTCTAGATGGGCTGGAGATGCCCAGAGGATATCAGTGCTCCCTCACCGGACGATTCGAGCAGATGAAGGAGGAAGAGGATCGCATGACGTTCGCCATAGTCATGGCCATCGCGTTCGTATTCCTTCTGATGGGAGTCCTATTCGAGTCGTTCATCTTGCCGCTGTCCGTGGTTATGTCGATACCGTTCAGTTTCCTCGGAGTATACTGGTTACTACACTGGACCGACACTCCGTTGGACCGGATGGGAACCATCGGGATGGTAGTGCTCATCGGAGTCGTCGTGAACAACGCCATAGTGCTGGTAGACCTGATCAATCGGCTGCGTTCGGACGGAGACGACCGACTGACAGCGATCATGGAAGCCGGTAGGCGACGTTTTCGCCCGATCCTTATGTCGAGTGCGACAACGGTGTTCGGGTTGCTCCCGGTGACGCTTGGCGACTCGAAGATGTTCTTCATGCGGTACGATTCTTTGGGCGTAGTCATGATCGGCGGTCTCGTTACCTCGATGTTCCTGACGCTTTTCGTCGTGCCGTTGTTCTATACACTTCTCGAGGATTTGAGGGCTACGGGAGGGAGGGTTCTGGCGCTTGTGCTGGCCCGTTCTCCGTGATCGGCAACAACGGGAATGTCTGCCCCACTAGATTGCTGTGAGATGCGGTGCATGGATGTCGTTACGCCCGGAATCGGACTGCGTTGGCAGCGGGTTCGTGGACGGCCATACCGGCGAGGTAGTCTGCACGACCGGCGCCGAGCTGATGGGACGGCTGGTGGTCTGCGTGCCGGAGAGGAGAGGCAGTGAGATGGTTCGGTATGGGGTTGTGGGGTAGGGGATGACACCGGGCCGATACTAGGGCTTCTCCTGTGTCGGCGCGGGCTGGCAGGACGGGCAGAAGTAGCACGATCCGCCGAGGTAGCTGATCTTCTCGATTGTCGTACGGCAATACGGACATGGCGTACCCGCAGTGTGCTTGTCGAGGATGCGCACGTACGCGCCCGGACGGTCGTAGAGGTCTCGTTCATCCCGGTTCCCGCCCAGGTCGACCGCCTCCCGCAGCACCAGGCGGATCGCCGCGTGCAGTCCCTCACGGTCGTCGGCGGAAAGGTTACCGACAGGGCATCTCGGGTGGATGCGGGCACGGAACAGGACGTCCTGGAGGTAGCCGTTGCCGATCCCCCCGATCACCGGCTCCTGCACGAGGAAGGACTTCACACTCCGCTTCGGATAACCGTCGGTAGATAGAATCAGTTCGGTGAGCCGCTCAACGGTGAAATCATCGGCGAGCGGGGACACGAGCGCCGACTCGTCCGGCTCGCAGCCGGCAGGTACGCCGCCGTCGTAGAGCCCGATGAACCCCCAGCCCTGGATGGCAACCGTGAGCGTGCGACCGTCAGCCAATCGCGCGGCGAAGTGGTGCCTCTTCGGGAGGCGGGAGCCGGGCTCGTGCAAGAGGATTCGCCCGCCCATGCCTCCGAGCGTGAGGACGCGCTCGGAACTCAGCGACACGTACACGAACTTGCCGCCGGCCGACACCCCTTGGATCGCCGAACCGGCAAGCATCGCGCCGAAATCCTCCTTCGGACGGCTGTAGAATGCCCACTTGTGCTGTGCATTCCCGCAGTTCGCCGATTCGATGGTCGTCCCGACGAGTGCATCGTCGATTTGACGCGAAAGCGTCGCTATCTCCGGCAGTTCCAGCATATGCCTTCCCCTCGCGGCGTACCGCGATTGTCCAGGCGTGGCCAAATGTCGGTGCTCCAACGGTGTGTCGGAGTTACCGGCGCGGACGCGCGCACGTCACCGCGCGATGACAGACAGCAGTCAGTTCGGTCCGACATGAGTGTCGGAGCCATCAGCGTGGATACGCACGCGGTGCGATAGAGCCGGTTGCATCACGGCCGGAGTCCCGCGGCTTCGGCTGTGCCGAAGGGGGGGCTCCCCGTCGCCACAGGCGACGACGCCTCACATCCACTTGTCCGTGACGTTATCCAGCTGCCCCGCGATCACGCTCTCGCGGAACTCGTCGGTGACGTGAGCAACATAGACCTGCGACATGCCCGAGCGGTCCGACCGGAACACGACCAGACGCCCGTCCTGGCTGATGTTCGGGTGGCAGTGTCCGAACTCGTAGTGGTCTTGCGTGGCGCCTGCGTGGCAGAGCGTCCGGAAGTTGCCCGTCGGAACGTGGATGAGCTGTATGCCGCAGTCTGGCCAGTTGGTGTCGGACACGATCCACTCGCCGTCGTACGAGGGTCCCGAATGCCAGAAATAGGGCCCCTCGGCGCGCTTCACGGGCTCAGCGCCCGGCTCGGCGATCCAGATGCACCTGACGGGCGGCCGTCCGCAGCCCTGCATGGCGGCTTTGTTGCCGAGGACGGTGGCGTGAGCGAATATCTGCGGGCAGACGAACTGCGGATCGTTGCCGTCTTCGTCGAATGTCCAGATCGCCAGTTCGTCGCCGACGTTGGTCACCGTTCGCTTGCCGTCCTTGCCCTCGATGGTGCCCCACTTGATGCCACCGGTCTGAGCAACGACGCGGCCCTCGCTCTGGAAGTAACCGAAGACCGATCCACCCAGGTCGAGCTCGGTGCAGTCGCCGGTGGCGACATCGACCCGAACAGTGCGCTGGGCGGTGCCATAGGTGCTCATGAAGAGCCGATCGCCGGCCACAGACATGAAGGGCTGCCCGAGCGGCGCGTCGTCGGAGCAATAGGCGGCGAGCGGTGCGACCAGCTCGTCGTCCCCGGTCTCGATGTCGATGCGGTGCAGGTCCGATCCCCACAGGACATACAGCGTCTTGCCATCGAGTGTGAGCAATCCGTGCGGCCGTCCGTAGTACCCGCCGCCCGGCTCCTCCCAGTCGCCGTGTTCGGTGAGTTGGAACATATTCAGGCCGTCGGCATCGACGCGGAATATGTCCCACGGCGCGTTACGCTGCGCCCATCGCTGGCTGTACAGCAGCACTCGTCCGTTGTCCGGCGTGACGCTCGGCCAGTAGTATGGGAAATGCGCGCTCGGCGTCGGGTAGCTGGTCATCTGAATGACCTTGATCCCCGTCGTCGGGTCGATGCGCTGTATTCGTTCGCTTGCGAGCGGTGAGCGTAGCATGTTCGATCTCCTTGTGTGTCGTCCCGCCGAGTTCGCGGCGTGCCCGCAGGGTACGATAAGCAATTCGCGGCGTGCGCCAAGGGCACGGCGACCCGTTGACAGCAAACGGGCGCGAGTTCTCAGAGAGAACTCGTACCGTCGCCACCGGCGACGACGCTCTCTCGGAACTCGTCCGTAGTGCGGGCGACGTAGACCCGGTTCACCCCCGTCCGGTCGGATGCGAACACGGCTATGCGACCGTCGTGGCCCAGCGCCGGGTGGGCGTGGCCGAACTGCGAGTGATCTTGTGCCGCTCCGGCATGGCATAGCGTACGGAATCGCCGCGTCGGAACATGGATCAGTTGCAGCCCGACGTCGGGCCAGTTGGTGTCGGATACGATCCATTCCCCGTCGTACGAGGCGCCCGAATGCCAGAAATACGGGCCGCTGACGAGCTTGTATGGCCCCCCGCCCTCTTCGACGACCCAGATGCAGCGGTGGGGCGGGTAGCCGGTGCCCTGTATGTGACCGGTCCGGCCGAGCATCGTCGCGTGGGCGAACATCTTGGGGCACACGTAGCGCATGTCGTCGCCGTTCTCGTCGCAACTCCACAGTTCCATCGGCACGTCGCGGTCGTTCGCATAGATCCGAGTGCCATCGGCGGTGGTGGTCGTGCCGAGCTTCATGAAATTGCGCGTGATCAGCAAGCGCGGCTGGTTCGGGTAACAGGCGTCGACGCTCGCATCGGTCTCGAATGTCGTGGCGGCGCCGGTCGCCAGGTCGACCCGCAGCACGTGGCCGCCTCCGTGCTCGTAGCTACGGACGCCCATGAAGAGCCGCTCGCCGCTCGACGAGATGCGAATGCCGCCGATCAGATGCCCCTGCGGCGCGAACTCGGCCAACGGCACCAATTCATCGACGCTCCCGGTTTCGACGTCGACCGTGCAGAGGATGTTCTCGCTCGGCCAGATGACGTACAGCGAGCGTCCGTCGAGCGTCATCGTCACACTCGGGATGTCGTGGTGATGGCCCGTGTTGCCGCCGGGTGCTCGGTCGGTGAGTTGGTACAGGTTGAGGCCGTCGGTGTCGCATCGGAATATGTCCCACGGCGCGGCCCTGGATGCGGCACGTTGGCAGAGGAATACGACGCACTGATTGTCCGGCGTGACGCTCGGCCACGCGTAGTCGAGATGCATGCTCGGCGTCGGGTAGCTCGTTAACTGGATCACCTTGATGCCGGTCGTCGGGTCGATTCTCGTGATTCGTTCGCTAGCAAGCGATGTGCGTAGCACTTGCGATTCTCCTAGTTGTGCCGCACTGTCGTGCGAAGGCCTCTCGACATCCCGGCCGGGCGCCACTACTCAGCGGCCAGAAGCTCGGCGCATCCCAGCTCTTCGAATGCCGTCATGCCCTTCTCCACGGTCTTGATATCAGCTTCCCAGCCGAATACCGACCAGCGCCACACTGGGATGAAGATGCTCACCTGGATGACGGACAGCCTGTAGTCGTTCCAGCAGCTATCCCAGTCGTATCCCCGCACCCCACGCTTCAGCAAAGTGTCGTGGTAGCGACGGATAAGCGGGTGCTCCAGCCGACGTCTGACCGACGGATCCCAGTCGGTTGCGATCATGAAAGCCAGGTCGGTGCTGCCGATGGTGGGATGCCAGAACTGCCAGTCGATCATGTGCGCGAGGCCCCCCACGGCTTCCCGAGGGAAGAGGAAATTGCCGAGATGAGCGTCGCCATGCACAAGGGTCAGATTCCGGCCCTGCATGTGCCGGTGGCCAAGGTCGGGAAGTGACCGGGCGACGCGTTCGTACGCCAGGCGCCACTTCTTGGGGAGTTGGCCTCCCAGCGCAGCGACGAACCTGCTGACGGCCTCGTCGGCGTCGGCCCAGCGCCGTTGTCGCGCCTCGTCAGTCGGGAAGGATCCGATATCCTCGCCGAGGCGGGGGTGGTCCCACCAGAACGCGTGCAGACAGGCAAGGCGCTCCACTGCCTGCTCGCCGCTGCGCTCGCGCGATGGGTCGCTGCATGTCTGGTGGGTGTCGGTCAGATCAAGAAGCAGGAGATGAGAAGCCCCCGTGCCGGGGTCGAAGCCCGAGTCATAGCAGGGCGCCGAGGGAGCATCGTCCATCGCTGCTGCGACGACTCGATAGAAGACGATCTCCTTCTCGATCCAGTCCGGTTTGCTCTCGCCCGGCGCGAGGTCGGGGCTCGACGACTTCAGGAACAGCTTCGTCGGCGCTTCGGTCGGGGCGTCACCCGAGTAGGTGACTTGCAGGCGCCACGTCTGGGACGCGAACGTCTTCGTCGGCCCGCCGTGAACGACGCCGACCACCTCGCCTCGTGGGAGCGTCCCGGCCCGCTGAAGTGTGGCCGTCAGCCACTCAGGCGTGATCTGCTGCATTGTGCTTACAACAACGTGGCTCACGTGGATTCGCCCTCTTCGCCATCATGTCGCTCCCGACACGCGGTCGGCGGCAAGCTGCCCGTGTCTGCCGCCGCAGAAGACTAAGCCGGTGGCCCCTCGGCCAAAATCGTTCGGCAGAGGGTCGTGAGCACCGTGCCCGACTCAGTCGCCGCCGACTCCGTGTCCGGCTCTTCCAGTTCGATCTCCATCAGACCAGCGTAGCCTATGCGTCGCAGCTCTCTGAACAGGGCCGGGAAGTCGATCACGCCTCGGCCGATGCACCGGTGATCGCGCCAGTCGGCAGCCCGAACGTCATGCACGTGTAGAGAGTAGAGCTTCTCGTCGAGCGTCCTCACCATCGTGCCGATGGTCTCGTTGAGCCCGGCTACCCGCTCGGCGGGGTCGTTGGCCGCGACCACGCTGTGGAAGTAGGCGCAGTGGCCGAGGTCGAGTGTCGCGCCCACAGATGGATGGCCGACAGACTCCACCAGGTCGAGGTAGTCGTCGCACGTTCCGCCCTCGTTCTCGATGCCGACTTGCAGACAGCTCTCCGCGGCGCAGTCGCCGATGCGTCGCAGCTGTTCGGAGCGCTCTGCAACGAAGTCGGATGAGCGCCGGCCGTCACGAGGCCGGCCTGAATGCACCGTCACGATCCGCGCCCCGAATCGTGCGGCGCAGTCGATCCATCTGGGCCACTGGTCGTCCCATGCCTGATGGATCGCGATGCGTTCGAAGTTCGCCAGTGCGTCGGCTATCTCTCGCTTGCGTCCCTCGGTCGAATCGTAGAACTCGAGCGTCGGGAACGGCCCGAGAGAGTGCCGGGCAGCCGGGCCACCGGGCAGGCTCATGACCGACCGGAAGCCCATGTCTCGGGCCTTCTGCAAGGCGTCAAGTAGGCCGTAGCCCGCGAGCGAAGGGAGGCCTATCGCGACTCGCTCATCGATCATGGGTCGGCTTCCTCTCCTGCGCCCGGTACTCGTGCGAAGCCTGTCCGAACGTATGTGCGCATCGGCTCGGCACCGGACTGCCGCAGCTCGGCCGGACTTCGCTGGAGCGGGCTATCCTCGCCAACACGATACCTCAACTGCAGCCAGCGGTCAAGCGCAGACGGGCGATAGGCCGTTGAGCCGTCGGCATGACCGCCTCCTCGCGCCTCCGGGCCGGACCTCACGTCACGTCGAGTTGTTCCGGGTCGGCGCACTCGGGCCTGCCCTCGACCTCGATCTCGATTACGGACAGCAGCGGGTCGGGTGCGTGCTCGGGCAAATCGTGAAGGGATACTCGGTCGCCGATCTGCTCGACCCCGGCCAACGCCTGACGAATAGAGAAATCGTCGGATTGGAGCACGTCGCCCAACCGTTGCCGAGCGATTCGGCTCACTTGGCAATCCGACGACTGAGGCACAGTCGTCACGTGCGTCTACGCGTCACGGGAAACGTCGATTGCATCGTCAGCTCGACTCGACACCGTCACGTCAAGGACGGCCCATCTGATGGACTGATGCGGAAGATCGTACTCGTCGACGGATCGCGTGAACGACGAATGGGAGTAGACGACGTACAGTTTGCCATCGCGCTCCATATTGCTCGTGTACGAGCAGCCCGGCCCGGTATGAAAGACGAATGGCGGCTCCCACACTTCTCCCGTGCCATCCAGACTGAACATCGCATGCGTGACTTGAGGATGTCCGTAGACACCTCTCCCGGAAGAGCAGGCGAGAACACCGTTGCTGAGCAGGCGGAGAGCTGGTTTGGCTGCGGGCCACCCGGTCGATACAGGCACGCTCCAGGTACTGCCACCGTCGCTGGATCGGGATTGACAGAGGGCGGCGACGCTTCCGGATCTCATCACGCACAGTATGTCGCCATTGCCCAGCACCGCCATGGTCGGCTCATTCAGTCCTTCCGGACCCACCAGCTCGCCATCGACCT
>CAZSJP010000056.1:3095-12405 GCA_964606675.1 uncultured bacterium | reverse complement strand
AATGCAAACGCTACGACTCACCGAGGACAACGTCCTGACATTGCACACCTAGCCGTCGGACTACGGCTGCCCGGACTGCGGGATTAGGGGCACAGGGCGGGAACACGAGGGCTCCGCGGCGCACTGACGCGTGACCAAGCCAGCGCGAACCTTTCTGGCGCGTGGTACAGGGGACGCAACGATGGCAATGGTGTTGGATGCCGGCAGCAAGGGCGCGCAGGTAGTGGACCGGCACTTCGCCGTGAAGTGCCCGCACTGCGCCGCGCTTTCGGGCCTGTCGGCGATATCGATTCCTCAGTATGGTCTTCTCCACCGCTACCAACCCAAATCTGTCGGCGTTGCGTACCAATGCGACGCGTGCAAGGACACCGTGTTTCTGCGGTTCCAAGTGAGATATGATCTCGGAAACAACAGTGTCCATATCGATGAGGACTATGAGGAGGTCGAGCGCCCCAGCGAAGGCTACGAGTTCATCCATCTGCCGGAAGCGGTCCGCGAAGACTTCCGCGAGGCGCTGGCGTGCTACTCTGGGTCGTGCTTCAACGCGTTCGCCGCGATGTGCCGCCGCACGGTGCAATCGGCGTCTGCGGAGTTGGGGGCCAAGGGAACAGCCAAAGTGCAGAAACAGGTTGAGGACCTCAAGGAAATGGCGGAGATAGACGATGAGACCTACGAGGTCCTTCGAGTCGTTGTGCTCGCGGGCCATGATGGCGCGCACCCCCATCTGCCCGCGTTGTCGAGAGAACGCGCGGAGATCCTGCTTGAACTCATGAAGGATGTACTGTACCAGCTCTTCGTAAGGAAGGCGAAGATGCAGGAGGCTGCGGCCAAGCGGACGAAAGCGATAGAGGCGGCCAGAGAGACTTGAGGCAGTTCGCGGTGCAATCGCACCTCCCCTCCCCCACCCCCCCAATCCAAGTGACCCAAATCACATATTGTGGTAAGGCTTGACAGGAGGCATTTCCGGTTGCAGCTTTGACTTGTGTAGCCTCGCCATCGCATGTAGCAGAAGGTGACTGACAGGCCAGACCTGCTCAGCCCCCTGCCATCCGGCGGTCCCGCCGCCGGGGAGACAGCCATGACAGAACGTTCCCTGTTACGCACCGCGTCGTGCTTCGTATCCGCACTCGTCCTCGCATCGTCAGTCGCGCTTGCTGCGCCCGTCGACGTGACGGATTTCCAGGCCACCGCCACGACCCCACACAGCATCTCGCTAACGTGGACCGCATACGACAGCGCCGACTTCGCGCGCTACGAGGTGCGGCGCGACCGGTCCCCCGGCGTGACGCGGGACGACTCTCTGGTCGATACGCTGACCTCCAGTACCACGACGACGCTGGCCGACTCGGGCCTGACCGCCCACAGCACGTACTACTACAAGATCCTCGTGATCGACACGACCGATACGGCCAGTGTCGGGCTTGAGACCAACGCGCGGACACTGTCTCTGTACTATCCGCACACCAACGATGTTGATTCGGTCAATGCGGAGCTTACGGTGAACGCTCCGTGGGCGCTCGTGCGCGACGGCGACTACGCGGCGCAGGACACGGCGTATACCGGGGACTGGCACTGGACCGACTCGCCCGGATCGAGCTACCCGCCGAGCATGGATGCGTCGCTGACGATGACGGTAAATCTCGGCACGGCGATCATGCCCGTGCTGACGTATTGGGAGCGCTACTCGTTCCAGACCAACGTCGACTACGGCTACATCGAGGTGTCGATCAACGGCAGCAGTTGGACGAGGATCGCGTTCGTGACCGGCAGCCAGACGGTGTGGGCACAGAGACGGCTCGACCTGACTCAGTGGGCCGGCTACGGCGAGGTGCGCATACGCTTCCGCTCGATGTCCAACGGCAGCACCGAGGCCGACGGCTGGCACATAGACGACATCACGATAGACGAGACCGATACGCCCATCGTGCCGTACCCGCTCGTCGATACCTTCGAGCAGGGCAACGTCGACAACTGGTTCGCGTCGAGTTGGTCGCTTACGACAGGCGGCCACACGGCACCGAACGCCATCACCGACAGCAAGACCGGCAACTACCCCCCGGACATCTGGAACGCGGTCGTTAGCGCCGGCGTGCTCGATCTTTCGGCGGCAACGAACCCGGTGCTCACGTTCTGGCACAAGCACTCGTTCTTCACCGACCACGCGTGCTGCTACCACAACGAGGACGACTACGGGCGAGTGTACGTTTCCGCCGACTATGGCAGGCCGGGCTCGTGGGTGCAGATCGCCTACTACACCGGGTCGTTGGCTTCATGGACGAAGGTTCAGCTAGACCTTCGCCAGTTCGCCGGCTCGTCGACCGTTCGCGTCATGTTCATCGTGGACGACAACATCGACCACGGCTACAGCGCGAACCGCCAGGCGGGCGGCTGGGACCTGGACGACATACGCGTCGAAGAGCTACCCAGCGACGTCAGCTTGCTGCCGATCGCGAGCAGCTCGATGCACCACGCGACGCTCGACTGGACGCAGAACGTCGACGGCGACTTCGAGCGCTACGAAGTCCGGCGCGCCACAAGCGCAAGCGTTACGCGGTCGAGTCAGTTGCTGGCGACGATCACGGATGCCGCCACCATGACGCTCACCGACACGGTTGCGATGATAGAGCCGACGCAGTATTCGTATCGCGTCTACGTCATCGACACGCTCGGCACGGCCAGCCTTGGCAGCGAGGTGCAGACGGCCACCTACACCGTGCCCACGAACACGTTCGCGTTCCAGGATAGCATGGACGTCGCTACGACCAACTGGGCCTGGGGCGCGCCGTGGGGGGCAACTACGACCACGTTCCATAGCGCGCCTTCGAGCTGGACCGACAGCCCAGGCGCAAGCTACACGAACAACGTCAACACGGCGCTTGCGACGGTAGTGAACCTGTCCGGTTCAGCCGAACCCGTGCTCACCTTCTGGCACAGGTACGACCTTGAGACCAACGGCGACTACGGACGCGTCGAGGTATCGTCCGACGGCGGCGCGACGTGGTCGGCCGTGCTGACGGTGACGGGCACGGACTCGTCGTGGCAGCGCGAGCGCATCAGCCTCAACACGTGGATCGGTGAGACGATCGGCCTCCGGTTCCGTCTGCAATCGAACGCCAGCGCGTCCCGCGACGGCTGGTACATCGACGACGTGGACATCTCGAACTCGTCCCGCGTCGTGACGTATCCGTACACGGACGACGTCGAGAACGACACGACGGCCTGGTTCGCCGACTCGCCATGGGGCCACGAGACCGACAACAGCCATTCCGGGATGCGCCACTGGAGCGACTCGCCGGCCGGCAGTTACGCCGACAACACTTCTTCGGCGCTCAGGATCGCCATCGACCTCAGCGGCGCGAACATGCCCGTGCTCCGGTATTGGGAGCGCTACTCGTTCCAAACCAACGCGGACTACGGCTTCATCGAGATATCGACCAACGGGACAAGCTGGACGCAGTACGCCTTCGTCACGGGCGTGTTGGCCGATTGGGGGGAACGGCGGATAGACCTGAGCGAGTTGGCGGGGAACAGCCAGGTCCACGTGCGCTTCAGAACGTCGACCAACGGCAGCTCGGTGTCGGACGGTTGGCACGTCGACGACATCAGCATCTCCGAGACGCCCACGCCGCACCTGCCGTATCCGTTCTCGGAGTCGTTCGGTACCGACAGCGCGGCGAACTGGCTCGTCTCGGGTTGGGGGCTGGCCACCGGTGGCAGCTCTGCGCCGTACCAGATCACCGACAGTCCGTTGGGGAACTATACGAAGGATGCCTACAACAGGCTTGTCACGGCCGGTACGTTCAACCTATCCGGCGCGACGAACCCGGTGCTGATCTTCTGGCACAAGTACAACATGTTCACCGATCACGCGTGCTGCTATCACAACGAGGACGACTACGGACGCGTCTACATCTCCGACGGTTCCGGCCACAGCGGAACGTGGTCGCAGGTGGGCTACTATACCGGGTCGCAGTCGGCGTGGACGCGCGTTCAGATCGACTTGTCGGCCTTCGCCGGGCAATCGTCCGTCAGGTTGATGTTCGTGATGGACGACCAAACCGACTACGGCTACCCGGGCACCAACCGCCAAAGCGACGGCTGGCACATCGACGACGTCCGGGTCGAAGAGCTTCCGGTCGACGTCGCGATCAGCCCGATCGCGAGCAGCTCGCTGCATCACGTCGACCTTAACTGGACGGAGAACACCGACACCGACTTCGGCCGGTACGAGATATTCCGCGCTACAAGCCCGAGTGTCAGCCGCAGCAGTTCGCTCGTGAAGACGATCACCAACCGCGCGACGACCACCTGGACGGACACGGTGTCGCTGATCGAGCCAACCAGGTACAGCTATCGCATCTACGTCTACGACACGCTGGCGACAGTCAGCCTCGGCAGCAACGTCGTCACGGCCGACTACACCGTGCCGGTCAACACGTTCCCGTTCGTGGACAGCATGAACGTCGGTAGCACGTCGTGGAATTGGAGCGCGCCCTGGGGCCCGACGACGAACGTGTACCACAGCGCACCGTCATCCTGGAAGAACGACCCGATCCAAGCGTATAGACCTAACACCAATAGCGCGCTGGCGACCGTCGTCAATCTGGCCGGGGCGACCTCTCCTGTGCTGACGTTCTGGCACCGGTATGCCTTCCAGAGCGGCGTCGACTTCGGGCGGGTCGAGATATCCAAGGATGCGGGTGCCACGTGGACAGAGGTGCTTCGCACGACGGGCGTCGACACGACGTGGAATCGGGAGCGCATCGACCTGGGCGGGTACGTCGGCGAGACCATCGGCCTCAGGTTCCGCCTGACAAGCAACGCCGATACGCAGATGGACGGCTGGTACATCGACGACGTGGTGATCGCCAACGGACCGCGCAGCGTCGCCTTCCCACTTTTCGACGACGTCGAATCCGGCGAGGGGAGTTGGTTCGCCAACTCGCCGTGGGGCTTGTCCACAGTCGGCTCGTACTCCGGCGAGTGGCACTGGACGGACAGCCCGGCCGGGAACTACGCTCCGAACGAAAGCTCGTCCCTGACGATGACGATCGACCTCAGCGGCGCTACGGCTCCCGTGATGCATTTCCAGCAGCGCTACTCGTTCCAGCCTAACTACGACTGGGGCTACGTGGAAGTATCGACCAACGGTGGATCGAGTTGGGGCCAGGAGTACTTCGTTACGGGCAGCCAGGCGAGTTGGCGACGGGAGAGCATCGATCTGGCGCCGTACACCGGCAACGCCAATGTCCTAATCCGCTTCCGGCTCGCAAGCAACGGATCTAGCGAGAGCGACGGATGGCATCTGGACGACTTCCAAGTCGTCGACGTCGATCGCGTGTTCCCGTACCCGTTCACCGAGGGCTTCGACGACTCGTCGTCCGTCGACAACTGGCACACGTCTAGCTGGGAGTTCATGACGGGTGGCCGATCGGGGCCATACCTCATGCACGATAGCCCGCTCGGCAACTTCCCCGCCGATGCCTTCAGCAGCTTGACCCTGGCCGGCACGGTCGATCTGCGCGGGACGACCAAGCCGACCCTGACGTTCTGGCACAAGTATTCGCTTTACACAAACCATGCGTGCTGCTACCATAACGAGGACGACCTGGCGCGAGTGTACATCTCGCCGGATAACGGCCTTGTGTGGTATCAGATGGCGTCGTTCAAGACGTCGAATACGAACTGGAGCAAGGTGACGGTCGATCTGTCCGGTCACGTTGGCGCGTCTCAGTTGCGAGTGCGGCTCGTCATCGACGACCAGATCGACTACGGCTATCCCGGGACGAATCATGTCTCCAACGGCTGGTGGATAGATGACTTGCGCATCGGCGAAGACCTTGCCGTCGCCGCGATGGGCGATCTGGTGAAGTTCGAAGGGCCCTCCCACACAAGTGCGGTTCCGGGCATGGCCGGCTCGAGGCTGATCGGTAGCGTGGTCGAGCCGTCGGTGACGGATGCGGCCGGCCAGGGTACGAACGTTCTCGGCGAGTTCGGCGTGGGCGAGCTTGGCTCGATGCCGAACGACTCGGACTGGACATGGTTCGTCGGCGGTTTCCTGGACGACCTCGGCGGCGCCGATAGGTTCTTCGGGCCCGTGCGCGTCGATTCGGTCGGGACCTACTCCATCGGTTTCCGCGCGTCGGTCGATAACGGGCTAACGTGGGTCTACGGCGATCTGGACGGCAACAACCTCGCCGGTGGCGGAGTAAGCGAGTTCGAAGCCGACAAAGCGGGTGTGCTGATCGTCGGCCTGGGCGGGACGGCGACTCTCAGCTCCGACAAGATAGAGCGGTTGCTCAGAGCGGGCGACCAGGAGATCTGGAGCATCCAGGTCGGCAATGGCGGGCCCGATCCGCTGCACTGGCAGCTGTTCGAGGCCGGAGCCGACAGTGTAGTCGGCGACGTGCCATGGCTGGTGCCACAGGTCGCCGGCGGCGTGTTGGGCAACGGCGAAGGACAGCAGGTCGAGTTAGCTCTGGACGCGACCGGGCTGCAGGTCGACAGCGCCTATGCCGCCCACTTGTTGCTCACCAGCAACGACGCAGGCCGCGATTCGATCTGGCTTCCGGTAAGCGTGACGGTGCTGGAGCCGGGCACGCCAGGCTTCTCGGGTTGGGCTTCGATACGCGGTGGCGGCAAGGTCAGTGGCGGCACGGTGACAGTCATCGACGCGGCGGATCAGCCGATCGACACGGTCGCAATCGCTCCGAACGGATGGTTCGCTTCGTACGGGCTGCCACCAGGCACGTATCGGCTCACGATCGTCGCACCGGAAGCCTACTCGCAGGAGTTCCCGAACGTAGAGCTGCCGGTAGAGGGCGCCATGCTCGATCTGTCGCCGATCCACCCGCAAGTAGTCAGCCCGTTCTTCATGGAGGTGTTCAGCGACGCGTCGACGCTCGACGGTTTGCCCATCCCTCTCGGCACGGTCGTCAGCGTCCGCGATCCGGATGGCGTCGTGTGCGGCTCGCACGTGGTCTCGACCGCCGGTTCGTTTGGTCTCCTCCACGTTTACGCCGACGACGCGAGCACTCCTGACGAAGACGAAGGCGCGCAGATCGGCGACGCGTTGCGGTTGTTCGTCAACGACGTGCCTACCTCGAGCGAGGTCGTCTACACGAATCACAACACGGTCAGTCGCGTCGACATCGCGGCGAACACCGTGGCGCCGAGGCATCTCGACACGGGCCTACACCTGATCTCGCTTGGTGTGGCGCCACGCGATTCGTCGCTGACCGACGTTCTTGCGTCGATCGCGGGGTCCTACTCGTACATCTCCGGCTTCGATCAGGGGTGGGGCGGCGCACGAACCTACGTCGACTCGCTGCAGGCGTTCAGCGATCTTGTCGCACTGGACGGGTATCACGGCTACTGGATGCGCATGGACGCGCCGGGCGACCTGGTCGTCTATGGCGGGGTGGTCCACGACGACGTGCCGTTGGCTCTCGACCAGGGCTGGAACCTGGTGAGCTACCTCCCGGCGGCGGCGATGGCTCCGGCGGACGCGTTGGCCGGTATACTGGGTGACCTCAACGTGGTGGGCGGCTTCTCGGCCGGGGCGCAGACATTCGTACCCGGCAGCCAGTTCAGCGACATGACGACGATGGAGTACGGCCATGGCTACTGGCTGCACATGGCGGCGCCGGCAACGCTGAATTACCGATATGGAGCGATGCAGCCTATGGCGAAACCGGCCGGCGACGTTCTGGCAGAAGGCGACCCGACGCCGACGCCTGAGTGGATGGACCTGTACGGCTCGATCTACCTCGACGGCGTAGCTGTCGCGGCGGGAACCGAGCTTGGCGTCGTGGACGGCGACGGAGTCGTGTGCGGGCGGATGGTGCTGCGCGAAGATGGTGAATACGGCTTCCTGCACGTGTACGCCGACGACGCGCGCACCGAAGCCGACGAGGGCGCCGAGCATGGCGAACTCCTGCGGTTCCTGATCGATGGCGAAGAGCCGGCCCTTGCGCCCGCGGTTGCCTGGGACGGTAGCAAGACGGTTCATCGGCTCGATCTGAAGCTCTCATCGAGTCCGACGGGCGTCGCGATCGATCGACCACTCACGTTCGCGCTCGACGAGGCGCGTCCGAACCCGTTCAACCCGAGCACGACGATCGCTTACGAACTCCCATCGGACAGCCACGTCCGCATCGCCGTGTACGATCCGTTGGGCCGCGAGGTCCGCGTGCTGGTCGATCGTACGCGGTCGGCGGGCCGGTATGCCGCGGTGTGGAATGGAATCGACGCGCAGGGCCGCGAAGCCGCCAGCGGCATCTACGTGATACGCATATCGTCCGAGATCGGTACACTCGCACGGCGGGTGGTGTTGCTGCGCTAGGATGGCGTCGGTATGCCTACCCCGTTCTTCGGGCAGCGGTCTCGTCGAAGATGTAAGCTCCCTCGGCGAGACCGTCGTCGTCAAGCAGGGCGGTCGGACATCGCCATGGCGATCCCACGAACCTCGTTCGTGTCGACGTCTCCCCGCCGCCCCTCGGTGCATGGCGAAACGGCGCAGTAGAAATGATAGAGCACGCCCTCCCAGAAGAAAAGCGACGGTTTGTGAGCGTACCGCGAATCGGCCGCACCGTCGGCCCCGACGTCGACGAGCACCTCCCCGGATTTCGTCCAGTGCAGCAGATCGTCCGAAAAAGCGACGCCATCCCTTGCGTGCCCGTCGCCGGAAAGACCGTAGTAGGCCATGGCCCACGCCTCCCCAACCTTGAGTACGCACGGATCGCCGGCGAACCGGTCGTCGAATGCGCCGTTCGCACCTACCGGCACGATGGGGTTGCCTTTGTTCCGCTCCCAGCGAACGAGGTCCTTCGACGTAGCAACGCCGATCTGCTCGATCCACCCCTCGGAGCGGTTCTTGGCGTTGTAGTACATGTAGTAGGTCCCGTCGTGCTCGACGAGGCACGACTTGTAGAGACCGGCCCGCTCCCACTCGTCGCCGTCTTCGGCGAGAAGGCAGGGCTCGTCCAGTTCCCAGCCGTGGAGGTCGTCGCTCCAGCAGATTCCGATCATGCCGGGGCCGGCTTCGTGGCCCGCATCGGGGTAGGCTTGGTAGGTGGCTACGTAGCGCCCACCGACCTTGCGCAACTCGCCGCCGCCGAAGAGGTCGTTGCCGCGCAGTATCCACATCAGCCCGGCGTTGAACTCGGTGACGCTGCCCTTGGCGCCCCTGTCGAGCAGCAGCCCCTCATTGTTCCAGTCGACCAGGTTGTCCGAAGATGCCAGCCCGGTACGGTAGCCGATGCCGTCGAAGCCAATGAACGTCATGAGAAAGCGGCCGTCGTGACGGAAC
>CAZSJP010000056.1:0-3085 GCA_964606675.1 uncultured bacterium | reverse complement strand
GGGCAGTCTACCCCGTGGCTGTCGAACGCTCCCGGCTCGAACGACGGCTCAAGGATGAGGCCGGGCCGTTTGAGCGGCGTCTGCAGTTGCGTCAGTATCCGACCGTAGTCCATGGGGAGGCATTCCTCTCTCGCTGCCGACCGGCGCACGGGCGGCTGATATCGCTGGCGACGCGCGTCAGTCCTCGTTCTTGAGGAAATAGGACCTTACGATTCCACCCTCACCCTTCGTGCTCCAGGCCGAGTAGCCCTTCGACTTCAGGATGTCGATTCCCGGAGCAGGCAGAAACGTCGTCACCAGCTCTATTATCTCGCCGGGCTCGACGTTCTTCGCTGCCTTGAGGATGACGGTCAACGTCATCTTGTCGCCGTCGTCGACCTTGCCTTCGTCCACCGAGAGCGAGATATTGTCGGCCGAAAACCAATCGGGCTGCGCCGTGAAGTATTCCTCGTCCGTGTAGGCATCGTCCGTCTCGGCCTGACCAAGCGCACGCCTGAGCTTGCCAATCAGTTCCGTCAGCGGTACGCCACCGACCGAGGCGATGTGCTTCAGAGTAGCCACTTTGGCGACCGACCGTCTGAGCAGTGGGTTCTTCAGCTTCTTGAACGGCGGCGCGATGCCGATCAGCACGTCCTCGAGTTCCGGGTGGGCCTCAAGCAGACTGTGAACCGTCACCGACGGGGTTATCTCGACCATATCAGCCTCCATGGTGCACCACGTGTACCTGCGTTCGCGACTCTTGCGCCGTTGCGCGGAATCGGGACGTACGTCAGCGTTGTCTAGGATCGATAATCTCGACCGGGATAACAATGCTCCGACAACGGCGGGGTCGCAACCCGATCGGATAGCGCTTCGTCCAGCCCCGGGGCGCATCCCTTGGCTTGGCCCGCCCGGACCACCCTCCCGACACGATTCTTCAGGAGCGAAGGCATAGGCAGGCTTGACGGCAACCGGAGGCCGCTTTAGTATTAGTGGCATAATCATCACTAAGTCGGTCGGATTAGTCGGGTGTGATCGCACCCCCCAGGGGACGGCTTCCCGGTTGGGGATCCGTCGGAGCGGCGGCCGGCACAACGATCGCGACACCCGAAGGAGCCGTTGGTGCCCGTGGATATCGCCAGGTGGAACGAAGCGAGCGAAGGCCCGGACGCCATCGAGGTGCTCGCTTGGGCCGCCGACGAGTTCGGCGACAGCCTGGCGTTCGCGACCGCGATGGGCCTGGAGGACCAGGTCCTGGTCGATATGATCGCTCGGACCGGGTTGGACATTCCGGTCTTCACGCTCGACACCGGCCGGTTGCACCAGGAGACCCACGAGTTGATCGAGCGCACGCGGGTTCGTTACGGCATCAAGGTACGCGTCTACTTCCCGGACGCAGACGACGTCGAGGAGCTCGTCACCATCGAAGGCCCCGAGGCGTTCAGGCGAAGCATCGAGCTTCGCAAGCGCTGCTGTGAGATCAGGAAGTTGAAGCCGTTGGGCCGGGCGCTGGCCGGGCTTGAAGCATGGGTGTGCGGCCTCAGGCGCGCGCAATCGGTAACGCGCACCGACGTATCGGTGGCAGAGCTCGACGAGGCGACGGGCCGCACGAAGATCAGTCCGTTGGCGCACTGGTCCGAGGAAGACGTGCGCCAATACGTGTCCGAGCACGACGTACCGTACAACTCGTTGCACGACCAAGGATTTCCAAGCATCGGCTGCGAGTGCTGCACCCGCGCCGTCGCCCCCGGCGAGGACATACGGGCCGGGCGCTGGTGGTGGGAATCCCCCGAGCACAAGGAGTGCGGGCTGCACATCAAGTCCGGCGCTGACGCCGCCGGCGCTGCCGAGCGAGGCGACCATCCGAGCGAACGTTCGCCGCAAGCGGAAGAGAGCTAGCGAAATGGATCACCTGGATATACTCGAAGCCAAGAGCGTGCATATACTTCGCGAGGCCTACAGGGAGTTCAAGGGCCTCTGCATGTTGTGGTCGATAGGCAAGGACAGCACCGCGTTACTGTGGCTCTCGCGCAAGGCGTTCATGGGCCACGTTCCGCTTCCGCTGGTCCACATCGACACGGCGTACAAAATCCCGGAGATGATCGCATACCGCGACCGGCTGGCGCGAGAGTGGAAGCTGAACATGATCGTCGGCCAGAACCGATCGGCGCTGCAGTCGAAGCTGACGTTCCCGGACGGCAACGTAGACAGGCTGGCGTGCTGCCGATCGCTGAAGAGTGAAGCGCTCAAGCACACACTGAGCGGCGAATGGCCCAGGATGAGAATGAACCACGATACGGGCGAGTACGAAGAAGAGCGTGCGCCGGAACCCTTCACCGGCGTGATAGTCGGCGTCAGGGCCGACGAAGAGGGCAGCCGCTCGAAGGAGCGCTATTTCTCGCCACGGAACACCGAGAACGACTGGGACGTGGACGATCAGCCGCCGGAACTGTGGAACCAGTACAAGACGGACTTCGCCGCGGGAACGCACGTGCGCGTGCACCCTCTGCTCGATTGGACCGAGCTGAACATCTGGGAGTACATTCAGCGCGAGTCGATCCCGATGACAAGCCTCTACTTCGACAGGGGCGAGGGGACGCGGTACCGGTCGCTCGGATGCTACCCGTGCACTCAGCCGGTGGAATCGAGCGCGTCGACCGTTCCCGAGATCGTGGAGGAACTCAGGAGCGGCAAGTTCGCCAACATCGCCGAAAGATCCGGACGAGCGCAGGACAAGGACGACGGCGGCGGTCTGGAGACATTGCGTCGGGAAGGGTACATGTGATGGAAACGACGCTCGAACCGCACCTCCGCGATACCGATTCGGCCTCCGACTCGCGGCGCGAACAGATCAGCGTCGCCGTCGTGGGCCACGTCGATCACGGCAAGAGCACCGTCATCGGCCGGCTTCTGGCCGACACCGGCTCCTTGCCCGAAGGCAAGTTGGAGCAGGTCCGTGCCAACTGCCGAGCCAACGCCCGGCCGTTCGAATACGCATTCCTACTGGACGCGCTCAAGGCGGAGCAGGCACAGGGCATCACGATCGACACGGCCAGGTGCTTCTTCCACACCGAGCGGCGAGATTACATGGTCAACGACGCGCCGG
>CAZSJP010000055.1:0-12569 GCA_964606675.1 uncultured bacterium | reverse complement strand
GTACGTTCGCCGGTGCACGTGGTGAGGACAACGTCATGACACATCACACCTAGCGCACAAGCAACATCCTGCGGACGTCGCGCGTGCCGGTGTTCGTGGTCATCGAGTAGATGTACAACCCACTGGCGACCTCGTACCCGGCACTGTCCTTGGCGTCCCAGATCACCGAATGCCTGCCAACGCCGACGTTGCCGGCGACCAGCGTTCTAACGTGCTGGCCACGAGCGTTGTAGACCGAGATCGAGACATTCGCTTCGGCGTGAACCTGGTAGCGAATCGCCGTCTCGGGGTTGAACGGATTGGGCGCGTTGCCGAGAAGCGCAGTGCTAGTTGGCAGCGGTGTGTCGCCACCGATGCCGTTGGGCACCGCAATCTCGATCATCTCGCTCTCGTTGCCGCCGAAATCGATCGCCGAGATGCCGAAACGATACGGCCACTCGGCTGCGAACGATGTGTCGACCGTGGTCAGGTACGGTGTGTCGCTGAACCCTGGGCCACCACGATAGATCTGCCGATAGACGGCGTAGTGCATCACGTCGTTGTCGGGCGAGGGACTCCAGACCACGTTGTTGGCCACGAGTTTCGCGGGGCCTGGTGGGACCGGCGCCAGATTGTCGACCGAATGGCCGCTGCCGATGTCGGACTTATAGAACTCGTCCGGGTCGGCTGTGTGCGTGACCACCATGAAGTGGTGAGTCCCGTCGACCTCCGGCCTCTGGTCGAAGAGCGTCTCCGCCGTGTAGGAATACGACGGCAGTCGGAGCGAGCGCTGGTCCGCGATCCACTCCCAGTCCATGGGCATGCCGTCGAGTGCGGCGACCCGGTACCTGGCTCCGGCAACTTTCGGGGCACCGGCTGGAAGAGCGCGCCAGATGCTGTAAAGCGGCACGGATCCGATATCCCTATCCCCGATCGCCGCGTCCCACCTTACCGTGACTCGGCGCCCCTGGTCGTTCGGGACATCCATCACCATCACGCCTGCCGGATTCGACGAGAAGGACAGGTTGATGCCACCGGAAGTCTCGTGCTCGGCGCCACCACCGCCATTGTCCATAGTAGCGATGTTGAAGCCGTAGGAGTTGGCCGGGTCGAACTGGATGTCGTCGGCGTTCCCAGTGTTCATGTCTCGCCCAAGCTCAACAGTCCAGGTGCCGTTGGACCACTTCGCGCCAAACTCGATGTCGCCACGGCTGCCGACCGGCGCCCGCAGGATGCGTTCCGGCACGACTGCTCCGCGTGACGCGTAGTTCTGCCAATATATGCTTGCAGCGAAATCGCTGACGCCGGTCAGAGTGTCGCCAATCGCCTCGCCCGCGTCGATCTCGGCCTGCGTCAGGACCATGGCATCGGCGTAATCCTTCAGCGCCTTCTCCATGAACATCGGACGAGACTTGTCGGGGATCCGGTTGTGCCCGTAGGTGCTCGACCCGGCGTCGCCATAGCGACCTCTGTCGGTTCCGGCTCCGGCGTCCGGTCCGATGTTCTTGTCGTCGGCGTACCCGATCAGGTTGATCGTGCCGCCCGTCAACTCGTTGGTTGTCGCGTCGACCGTGGTGCCGCTGCTTGACACGGACACAACCCCGCCGCTTCTGGCGGCCTTCGTGTGCCACATGTCGGCGGTTCCACCTTCGAGCCACGAGCCAGCGTCGGTCGTGTGGCACTTCGCCATGCAACCACTATCGGTGTACTCACCCGACATCGCGGAGATCGGGAACATGAACGCGATTCGATCTTCCGACTGGTCGCCGTCGAGCTTCTGCCAGGTGTCGGCTTCCCACGTCCAAGAGCCACCGCGAGTGAGACTCGCCGTCGGGTCGTCCCATGTGGCAGCCATATAGAAGCGGTCGGTCGAGTACACGGCCTGCAAGTCGACCGAGTTCCCGCTATCGAATCCGTGACAGGACGCGCACAGCGTGATGTCGGTCGTCCCGCCCATCGGGACCGTCAGTTTCGCCGCATTGTCCCACACTCCTTCGAGGACACCATCCACGTCCGGCTCGTCGGGCATCGACACCCGTCGCGCCTGTAGGCCGCCCGCAGGGTCTGCCGTTCCAGGAGCGGGCTGAGCCGTGAATGCCAGGGTGATGCCCGCCGAAACCCGATGCTCCGCACCGCCGCCACCGTTGTCCATGGTCGCGATGTTGAAATGATATGGATCGGCCGGGTCGAACATGACGTCGTCACCGTTGCCGGTGTCGAGGTCGCGCCCGAGTTCCACGGTCCAGACACCGTCGGTCCACGACGCCCCGAAGTCGATGTCTCCGCGGCTGCCCGTCGGCAGACGTAGGATCCGCTCGGGGACGATCGCGTTGACCGCGGCATACGCTATCCACGCTGTGGCGGCGCTGGCAGAATCGACACCTGTCGTGTCATTGCCGATGACCTCGCCGTCGTCGATTTCGCTCTGGGTCAGCACCATGGCGTCCGCGTAGTCATCCGGCGCGGTCTCCATGTACTTGGGTCGAGACGCGTCGCCGATTCGGTTGTGCGCGTAAGTGCTGGTTCCGGCGTCGCCGTAGCGGCCCCGATCTGACCCACCGTCCGCCCCGACGTTCTTGTCGTCCGCGTAACCGACCATCGACAGCGTGCCGGCGGTCACTTCGTTGGTCGTCGAGTCTACAGTCAGACCAGACCCTGCAATGGAGACGACCGGGCCGCTGCGACCGGCCTTGGTGTGCCACATGTCGGCGGTGCCGGCGGTGAGCCACGAACCGGGATCGGCCGTGTGGCATTTCGCCATGCAGCCGACGTTGGAGACGTCGCCGGTCATGGCGCTCGTCGGGAACATGAAGGCAATGCGGTCCTCCGACTGATCGCCGTCGTGCTTCTGCCAGGCCGTATCCGCCCACGTCCACGCGCCGCCCCGCGTGAGGCTCGCGGTGGTGTCGGGCCACGATGCGAGCATGTAGACCCGCTCGGCAGTGTACACGGCCTTCAGGCTTACAGACTGCCCGCTATCGAACCCGTGGCAGGACGCACACGAGGTGATGTCGGCGGTTTCACCCATCGGCACGACCAACTCGGTCGCGTCGCCCCATACGGCGTCGACGGAGCCGTCGACGTCCGGCACGTCCGCTACCGATATTCTCTCGGCATCGAGCGTGCCTGCGGTGTAGTTTGTTTTGGCTTCGGAAGACAGTGGCACTGCAAACACCAGCAACGACAGCCACGGAAGCCAACCACGACACAATGTGCGTTTCATGAAGCTACCTCCACATTCGATGGATGATGAACGAGGACACAGTCATTGCTGCGCCCGAACATTCCCGGTGTGCGAACGAGATACGTAGCCATGCAAATTGCGTTGTCGCTGAGTGACGAACCAATCATATCACCATATCGTAGGATCGTCAAGGGTGTTTTTCCGGATGCATCAGAACGAAGCAGACTTTCGCGCGAATCGCGGTAGATAGCGGGAGGGTTGGGCGGAATCGGGGCACCCATCGGAACGCGCGTAGTGCGTTCCATCGACGGACTCATGTTGTACCCGCTGCGACGACGAAGCGGCGGCCCCCTCGTGAGAGAACCGCCGCTTCCGGTTACAAGCCATCCGCATGCGTGCTTGCTGGAGGCCGAGCACACTGCGCCAGTCGCTGCGCCGCTAGCGAACCAGCAACATCCTGCGGACGTCTCGCGTGCCGGTGTTCGTTGTCATCGAGTAGATGTACAGCCCACTGGCGACGTCGTGTCCGGCGCTGTCCTTGCCGTCCCAGATCACCGAATGGGCGCCGATACCCGTGTTGCCGGCAAGCAACGTTCGCACGTGCTGGCCGCGAGCGTTGTACACCGAGATCGAGACACTTGCTTCGGCGTGAACCTGGTACCTGATCACAGTCTCGGGGTTGAACGGATTCGGCGCGTTGCCGATAAGCGCTGTGCTGGTGGGCAGCGGGGCCTCGCTGCCGACCGCCGTTGGCACCGCGATCACCGACAGCTCGCCCTCGTTGCCGCCGAAATCGACCGCAGCGATGCCGAAACGGTACGGCCACTCCGCCGCAAACGATGTGTCGACTGTTGTCAAGTACGGCTCGTCGCCGAAGCCCGGACCACCACGGAACACCGTCCGATAGACAGCATAATGCTGCACGTCGGCCTCAGGTGCCTGGTTCCAGACGACTCTGTTCGCGACCAGCTTCGGAGCACCGAGCCTGGCCGGTGCCAGGTTGTCTACCGAGTAGCCGCTAGCGGCCTGCGATTTGAAGAACGCGTCGGCATCGCTCGTGTGAGCGACGACCATGAAGTGGTGCATACCGTCCGACGCGGCAGTCGAGTCGTACAGGGTCCGTGCGGTGTACGAGTAGGAGAGCAGCTTCAGCGCCGGCTGATCGACGATCCACTCCCAATCGTACGTGGCCTCGTTGACCGACGCCACGCGATACCTGCCGCCGGCCGTCTTCGCCACGCCCGGTGGCAGCGCACGCCAGATGCTGTAGGACGGCATGCCGTTGACGTTGCCGTCCAGCGACGACGCGTTCCACCTGATCGTCACGCGACCGCCCTGGTCGTTCGGAACGTCCTTGACGGACATGCCGGCGACTTCCGGCGCAGGATGAACGGCCGCGGCGTTGGCTGCCGCCCAGGTCAAGTCTTGCTGGGAAGCGGTGTTGCCGTCATGGCACTGGAGGCAAGCGAAGTCGAGCGAAATCGCGTTGCCGATCACGTCCTTGCCGTCGGCAGTGAACATAGTGTCGGCAGCAGGCTTGTCGCTCACGATGATGTTCATCAGGTGCCCACGAAGATCGCCGGCGAGATGCACGCCCTCGCCTGTCGACGTGGCATTCTTCGCCGTGAACGGCATGTGGCAATCGCGGCACTGTAGGTCGTCATGGCCGGCCATGTGCCTGTTGAGCGGAACGTCGATATGGCACCCAGCCTCGCCCGAGCCACATGTCTCGCCGTTCGGGTTCAGCCCACCGAGTTCGTTGACGGTGCTCTTGTGGGCGTTGTGGCACGTCATGCAGTTGTCATGCGGAGCCGCGTTCCTAATCACCTCTTCGTACTGCTCGTGATGGCGGATCAGGCCGCCCTTGACGTCGATAACCGCAACGTCGCCTCGCACGTGACAATCCCCGCACGTCTCGGTATCGGCCATCTGGATGTTGGCTTTGCTCGGGCCGCCGGCATGACTCCCACCGGGACCGTGACACGCCTCGCACGTAACGCCGGTCTCGGACCAAACGCCCCAGATGCCGGGCAGGCCGTCGGCGTGCATGCTCAGATTGTCGTGGTTCGGGCTTTCATCCGGAACCCAGCCGGTCGTGTGGCATGCGCCGCAGTTGTATGGCTTGGTGCCGCGTGCCTCGTCCGAATGGTAGCCGACCCAACCTTGCGTGGCGAGGTTGTACTGCACGGCGTCGCCCGTGACGATCCAACCGTTCTCGTCCAGGAAGCGAGCCTTCCAGTTGTAGCCACCGATAACGTACGTGGCGCTGTCCCACGTCGCGTTGGCCCATACGTTCGGGACCTGCACCGAGTCGCCACCGTCGGCGGCGGTCGGATACACAGGCGGCTCGCCGTCGACCTTGTTGAGCTTGTACGGATGTCCGCTCAGGTAGACGTCGTCGTAGATGGCCGCGTGGCAAGTCTGGCACGCGTCGGACCCAGCGTAGTCTGCGGTCGGCCCGGCGCCGTGCACCAGCTTCGCGGTTACCGCTGCCCATGCCAGATCGCGCTGTGGCGCGGTGTTGCCGTCGTGGCACTGGAGGCATGCGAAGTCGAGCGTGACGAAGTCGCCTGCGACTGCGCCGCCGCCATCCACGAACATGGTGTCGGCTGCGGCCTTATCGGTCACCGCGATCTTCATCAAGTGCCCACGGAGGTCGCCCGCCAGGTGCACGCCGGCGCCGGTGGACGTGGCGGACTTGCTCGTGTACGACATGTGGCAATCGCGGCACTGGTGCTCCGAGTGGCCAACGATCGCCGGGTTCAGTTCAACGTCTGCGTGGCAGCCCGCATCGCCGTCGCCGCAGCTTTGGCCCTGCGCACTCAGGCCGCCAAGCTCGTTGACGGTGCTCTTGTGAGGATCGTGGCAGGTCATGCAGTCGTCGTGAGGAGCCACGTTCCGGATGATCTCCTCGTACTGCTCGTGATGCTTGATGAGCCCGCCGCTGACATCCAGTACTGCCTGGTCGCCACGAGAGTGGCAATCGCCGCAACGGTCCGTGCTCGACCTCTCGATGTTGGCCGTGCTCGGAGACGCCACGTGATCGCTGCCGGCGCCGTGGCACCCTTCACAGGTAATGCCCGGCTCGGAGAACGTGCCCCAGATGCCGGCGAGGCTGTCCTGGTGCAGGCTCAGGTCGTCGTGGTTCTCGCTCGTGTCGGCGACCCAGCCGGTGGTGTGGCACGTGCCGCAGGTGTATGGCTTGGTTCCGCGTGCCTCGTCCGAGTGATAGCCGACCCATCCCTGCGTGGCGAGGTTGTACTGCACGGCGTCGCCCGTGACGATCCAACCGTTCTCGTCCAGGAAACGGGCCTTCCAGTTGTAACCGCCGATGACGTACGTGGCGCTGTCCCACGTGGCGCCGGCCCATACGTTGGGTACCTGCACCGAGTCGCTGTTGTCGACCCCGGTGGGGTAGGTCGGCGCGGCACCTTCGATCTTGTTGAGCTTGTACGGATGGCCGCTCAGAAACACGTCGCCATGGATGGCTGCGTGACACGTCTGACAGGCATCCGCGCCGGAATACGTAGCCGCCATGCCCGACGCCGGCATCGCCAGCACGAGCATCCATAGCCATGGATTCCAGACGGATTGTAGCTTGTGCGTCATGGGCGCACCTCCTGGTGGGGAGTTGGGGGGGTTATTGAGTAACGACGCAGTCGCTGCTGCGCCATGAGACTCTGGAAACTATGTAGTGATCGGGGAGGATGCTTGGAGGGCACGCTCACCGGCAAAGTAAATGTACCGTCAGCCACTATGTTGCGACAATGGGCCCTGCGAAAAAAACGAAGGGCCGAGCGCGCGTCTTGCAGCAGGTAGAACCCGAGTTGCGCTGCCGGCACCTTCAGCCGGCCAGGTGGCCGCGGAGACCGGCGATCCTGACCGCGCCCACGCCTTGCCCCAGCGCCGCGAATCCGTACCCATACTCGTACGCCCCAAAGCCGCACGCGGCGTTGGAGCATGTATCCCTCAAGCCAAGGACGGTAGCAGTGCCCGAGCAGCGAACCCTACTCGCCGAGGATCTCCGAGGCTTCCCGCTCGGCATGTTCTCCGCTGACGTCGGGCCACACACCGAGTACCACTACTTACACGAAGCCGCGCCCAAGGGGCCGTGGGCATTCTCGCGCAGCGCCCTTATTCCATGGCAGCTAGCGCTTTGGTCACGCTCTCGACCGCTCGGCCTTCCACGTCCGATAGCTCGTCAACCAGCGATGCCAGCCGCTCCCGTCCTTCAGACGTGCCCAGTGTCTCCTCGCTTGTATCCGCTGAATGGAGCCTGTCGAGAAGGTCGTCGTACACGGCGGCCGCAGCCTTCAGGTGTGCGGCCACCGCCTCGGGATGACGTTCGGCCATGTGACGCAGGTAGATCGGTGCGCTGCTGCGGCTGATCCGGAGCTGCCCGACGACGTTTGCATGGTAGAGGTTGGCGCCCCACCCGTCGGGATCTCGCAACAGGTGCGCCCAGAGGGCAAACGACCTTCGGCCCGTGGTCTTGCCACTGCCGTCACCAATGCCCTGGACCGGGCAATCTGGGACCGTTCTCGCCAGCGCCGAAGCGTCGTCCGCACGAGCTGCCCGGCAATGTTGTACACCCGCAACAACACGTCTCCCGCTACGGTGATGCCGTACCGCAGCGTCGTTGTCGGGTTTGCCGGGTCCGGCTCAGCTGCCAGGCAATTCGTCGAGGCATACCTCGAACGCTGCGCGCGGGCCATCAACGAACGCGACCTTGGGTGAGGCGAACGCTATGCTCTGCCGCCGAGTCCTGCGAGGTCGGCAGCAGCAATGCGTTAGGAAGTCATCCGACTCCCGGCCATCCCACTGAGGTACCACCGTTCCGTTCAATGAGCTGTGCCGTATGATGTTGAATGTGTCGCAGGTTGTTCAAGTGGAACTCGAATTGGTTCTGATTGTACCAGTGGGGCCAACACGGCTTCTCCGGTTCGAGACGTTCCAGGTACTCGGGAATAACTCCCAGGACGAAGTCGACAAACTCGATGATATCAGCTTTCGAGTAGGTCTCCTTCGGCACAAATCTCTCGTGGGGAGGCCATGGCGTTGCACCAAGGTGGTGACAATCGTTGGATTGTCTCTCCCATCTTTTGACGGCTTCCTCGCTCGGACCGCAATAGGCATTCGTGTACCAGACGGCGTGATACGCGATGTGCCAGGCCGCTTCCTTGACATCGTCGGTGTACGACCAAGTGTCATCCGTGGTCTCTTCGATGACGCCTCTGAGCATGGCAAACGCGTTCTCATATTGGTTGGCCAATTCGCGTTTCATCTTGGACTCCTAACAATGGTTACATGGTTCATCATGGCACCTTTGGGCCGCGATAGAGCGGCATAGGACCCCGTGGGCATTCTCGCGCAGCGCCCTTATTCCATGGCAGCTAGCGCTTTGGTCACGCTCTCGACCGCTCGGCCTTCCACGTCCGATAGCTCGTCAACCAGCGATGCCAGCCGCTCCCGTCCTTCAGACGTGCCCAGTGTCTCCTCGCTTGTATCCGCTGAATGGAGCCTGTCGAGAAGGTCGTCGTACACGGCGGCCGCAGCCTTCAGGTGTGCGGCCACCGCCTCGGGATGACGTTCGGCCATGTGACGCAGGTAGATCGGTGCGCTGCTGCGGCTGATCCGGAGCTGCCCGACGACGTTTGCATGGTAGAGGTTGGCGCCCCACCCGTCGGGATCTCGCAACAGGTGCGCCCAGAGGGCAAACGACCTTCGGCCCGTGGTCTTGCCACTGCCGTCACCAATGCCCTGGACCGGGCAATCTGGGACCGTTCTCGCCAGCGCCGAAGCGTCGTCCGTCGCCAGAGCCACGGCATGTGCGAGGGCGCTCACATCGGCATCGCTACGGTTCTGCATTCCGGTTGAGCCGCCGAGCGTGAGAAGGGACCACGGGTACTCGCGCAGCCGCACCTGCTCGTTGTCGTCGGCGCATGAGACGACTCCCAGCAGTGGGGGTTCGCCGTCGTCCAGCCCCGTGATGGCGCACCAGTCGTGGGTCACGGCCAGGCACGCGATGTCGTCACGGAGGGCGGCGCGGACGCTCTCCTCGAAGCGCCTCGAGTAGTGCAACCGGGGATCGGCGCGGAACTCTTCCAGGTCGCTCTCCACGAGAATGACCTGCCGACCGACGGTCCGGCCCAGGAAATCAAGGCGCATGAACACGCCCCACGGATCGAGTGGCCACCAGCCGATGTCGATCTGCTTGACCGGCTTGCCCCACGCAGTGTGGAATGAATCGGCCTGCAGGATGAAACACGCGCCGCTGTCGCCCATCAGCGTGTCGTAGTCCGCCTCGATACCCGCGGAGGACAGGAGCATTCCGATCCCGCTGACGATTCGGTTGCTCCTCGCCCTGCCTGACGGGCGATCCGCCAGCAGGAGCGCGCCGGGCCGCGGCTCGGTGTCAGTCACCGGGGTGGTCAGGCCGAGAACATGCGTCCGTAGGTCGTCCCAGCTCCGGAAGCCGTAGTCCAATGCCAGGGCGAACTGGGCTTCGTGAAGCGAGAGGTCGGAGCCAAGAACCTCGGCGGCGTCGGCAAAGCGCCGAAGCAATCGCAAAGTGGTGCAGACCGACGAATCCGTGGCCTTGTGGCCCTTCAGGAGGGACTTCGCCTCGTTCTTGAGATGATCGAGGCTGGGTTCGGGTGGGAGTACGCGCGCCATTACGGACCTTCCTTTCGCACTCGTCCGGGGCCTGCACACTCAGACGGAAAAGAAGGTTCTGTATGTCGTGCTTGCCGAAGGTGGACTTCGTCCTTTCCGCAGGCCAGGAGGCGTCCTCGCAACGCCCACCCCAAATGTAGTGCCGGTGTCGGCGCACGTCAAGTCGGCCCTCGTGCCGGAGCAGCCGCCGCTGTCGGTGGCAATCTTCCGTCTAGGCGCAAGAACGATTCGGTCCTCAATGCGGGCGGCGACGGCGCGCGTTCCGGGAAGAAGGTGCTTGGGGGCCCCACGCCTTGCCCCCCGGGGCCGAATCCGTACCCATACACGTGCGCCCCCAAGTCGTTTCCCGTCACAACGCCGCGCGCGAACACCACCCAAGCCGAGGACGTGGCAGTGCCCGAACGACAGACCCTATTTGCCGAGGATTTCGGCGGCTTCCCGCTCGGCATGTTCTCCGCCGACGTCGGGCCGCACACCGAGTACCACTACCTGCCCGAGGCGGCGCCCAAAGGTGGCTGGTCGGTGGCGTGCTTCGCGAGCCGAGACTCCGGCCGCGCGTGGTGGATCGACGACGTCGACGGCCGGCGCGCGATGTGCCAGACGATGAACGAGCAGCGCGCGCACACGCACCCCATGCTGGCCGCCGGCAGACCCGAGTGGAGCGACTACATGCTACGGCTCCGCTTCCGGCCGCTCTGTAGCCAGGGCAAGTGCGGCGTCGTCTTCCGATACCGCAACAACAGGTGCTACTACTTCTTCGGGTTCGAATCGGGGCGACCGATCCTCAAGGCCGTGCAGCACGAGACCGACTTCCACGTGCCATGCGAGGAGACGCTTGCCGGTGAACAGCGCCAGTACGCACCCGAGACCGACTACGTTGCCATCGTTACCGTCGCCGGATCGCGCATCCGAGCGGAGATCGAAGGACATGTAGTGCTCGAAGCCACCGACGACACGTTCCCAACCGGCAAGATCGGCCTCGTTTCGGATGGCCCGGCGGCGTTCTTCTCAGTCGAAGTGACCGCGCCGGAGACCGAGGCGGCCCGCGTCTATGCTGTCCGCTCGGACTTGGAGAACGAACTCGCCGATCTCCGAGCGCGGAACCCGAAGCCCGTTGTCTGCAAGAGGCTCTCCACCGAAGGATTCGGCGCGGCGAGGAACTTGCGGTTCGGAGATATGACCGGAGACGGCCGCCCCGATTTGGTCATCGGGCAGATCACGCATCACGGACCGCGCGATTCCTACAGCGAAGTCGGTTGCATCACAGCCATGACGTTCGACGGCGACGTTCTGTGGCAATCGGGGGAACCCGATCCGGACAAATACGCGCTCACCAACGACGTTGCGTTCCAGGTTCACGACATAGACGGCGACGGCCGCTGCGAAGTCGTCTACGCGCGCGATTTCGAACTCGTCGTAGCCGACGGCGCGACCGGCGAAGTGAAGTACTCCGCGCCCACGCCGCTCGCGAAGGAACCGGCGAACAGGTACGAACGCATCCTCGGCGACTGCCTGCTATTCTGCGACGTTCGCGGCACCGGGCGGGCGAGCGACGTCGTAATCAAGGATCGCTACTGGCATTTCTGGGTGCTGAACGACAGGCTCGAACCGCTCTGGGAAGGCTCGTGCCGCACGGGCCACTACCCATTCGCGGCGGACGTCGATGGCGACGGGCGCGACGAAATACTCATGGGCTACGCCCTCTACGACCATGACGGGACGCTGCTGTGGAACCTTGAGGACGACTTGCCGGACCATGTCGACGGCGTAGCGGTTGCGGATTTCGCCGAAGCCCCCGGATCGGAACCGAAGATTCTGTACGCGGCGAGCGACGCGGGACTGTATCTGGTCGACCTCGGCGGGCGCGTGCTCAGGCACCACGGCATCGGGCACGCGCAGAACCCGGTCATCGCGAAGTTCCGCGCGGACATGCCCGGCCTTCAGGCGGTGTCGATCAACTTCTGGGGCAACCAGGGGATACTGCACTTCTACGACGGGCGCGGCGATATCTACCACGATTGCGAGCCACTCAACATGGGCAGCATGTGCCTGCCGGTGAACTGGACGGGCCGCGAGGAAGAGCTATTCCTCCACAACGCCAACCCGACCAACGGCGGCATGTACGACGGCTGGGGGAGGCCGGTGGTCATGTTCCCGGACGACGGTCATCCGGACATGTGCTGTGCCGTGTTGGACGTAACCGGCGACTGCCGCGACGAGATCGTTGTGTGGGACCAGCACCGGGTGTGGGTCTACACGCAGGACGACTCGCCGAAGGCCGGCCGTCTCTACAGCCCGAAGCGCAACCCGCTCCATAGCTACTCGAACTACCAGGCGACCGTCTCGTTGCCCGGGTGGAGCGAGTGAGAGCCGGCCGGCGTCGGGTCGACGGGCGTCGCTACCTTCGCCCAGCGTGGCCAAGCATGCGCAACGCCTCGCGAGCGGCGAGCCGGACATCGATGTCCGGCTCGTCCAGCATGGCGACCAGAGGCTCGATCGTTCGTTGGTCACCAAGCGCCGCGAGGCCCCGCGCAGCCCACTTGCGGACGTCGGGGGTCGTGTCTCGCAGTGCTGCGATCAGCGGCTCGACCACCCTCGGATCCTTCCACTCGAACAAGTGCAGAGCGGCGGCCGTTCGGACGGCGTCATCATCGTCACGCAGCGCCTCGATAAGTGGGTCTAGCTGTGATCTCTCATCAGGTTGTCCACACGGGGCATCAGAGCGATGCTA
>CAZSJP010000054.1:9549-12712 GCA_964606675.1 uncultured bacterium | reverse complement strand
GATGTTGTCGGCCTTAGCGCCGGAGGCAGGGCCCACTTCTACGCTGATGGGGGTCTGCGCCTGGCTGACGGCAACGCCAACCACAACGGCCAGTACGATCTGCCACAATGCCTTCATCGTCTCATCCTTCCTACTACGCCACGACCGCCTTGTTCGCTGCAGCCAACAACAACGAGATGTGAGCTTCCGGCTACACCTCTCCAGCGCCCGTCTGAAACGGGGGCGAGAGTCGCGCACCGGAAAATGGCTACCACTCAAGATATAAAGATACTGCCTCTATCGCAAAAGTGTCAGGCTCGCTGAGAGACTTCTGCGGCCTGACGAAACGCGTACGATGTATACCCCGCTAGATGCCCGTCGGCCTGCCTGGTCGGTTCCATCCCAGGTCAATCGGTCTCCCGATTTGCCTTCGATCCGCCGGACTGCCGTGCCGGTAGGGCTGTAGATAGCCCCCTGCCACTCGCCTTCCGGCGCCTCGAAGGCCATGGTCACAAGATTGTTGAACGGGTTGGGCCAGATGCGGAGGGCCGGTGTCGCACGTGCCGGCGCGTTGTCGGCGATTCCGACAACGTCCACCCATATGTCGAATGGCCTCGTTATGCTCCGCGCCCCGTCGCTGATGCCGATCACAACCGCGGTATTGCTCAGCGAATTGCTATCGGCCACGCCGGAGAAAGACCCATCGGAGTTGATCGAGATACCCGACGGGAGTTCGCCCTCAACAAGCGAGAACGTGAGAAGCCAACCTTCCGGATCGGCCGCCACCAGCGGCAGAAGCCCCTCGCCAAGCGAGATGTTCTGCGATATGTTGGTGCCGATAGTGTCGTAGACCGGTTCCTTGTTGTCGGCGAACATGACCAGCACCGTCGTATCGGCCAATGCGCCCGAGTAAGCCCGGATCGTGGCTTCGTAGGAGCCTGCCGACGCCGGCCATGCGTTCCCCGAGAACGATCCGTCGGCGGCCATCGTCAGACCCACCGGCAGATCTCCGGAGATAAGCTCGTACGTCACGGCTTCGCCGCCGGGTACTGTCGCGAACACGGCGAGCGGAGGGGCTGCGTCGCTCACGGCCTGATATGTGTTGGTCGCCTCGCTCGTGAAGATCGGAGCCTGGCTGACCGCGCCGTCGACCCGCACGCGAATCACACCGGACTGCGCAACCTGGCCTCTCTTGGAGTCGAGGTCGCCTTCGTTCAGGTAGAAGTCCTTGTCCACGCCATTCGGCAGGATCGTGACGTCTCCCACGGCTCCGGCGGGTAGCGATTCGCCGACGGTTATGGTGACCCAGACCAGCGGCCCACTACCGACGATCGGCGACTTACCTGCGTAGGCCACCGACACGAGGCCGCTCTCCAATTCGTTGTAGAGAAAATACCCGGTGGGATACCACCCGTCGCTCGTGACGGTATCGACCTCTACGACGTCGGTGCTGTGACGGATGCGAAACTCGAAGGCGGTCACGTTGTCAGCCCGGGTGAGATCCGAAATCCTCACGGGCATGACGAACGTCGACCCGGCATCGATGATCGTGTCCTGGGGAACGCTGATGACGATGTCCTCGGCTTGCGCGGACGCCCCGACTGAGATCAGGAGCATGGCAAGCCACGGAATTACCGCGGGGCCGCGGGTGCCCGAAGTCATATTCTCGCGCATCCCAGATCCTCTCCTCTCAGTTGGTGAGGCATGCTTCTGCCCCAACCACGCCGGGCACCACGGATGTGTTGAGGCCCGACGAGGCAATCGGCACTGCTGATGCTACCATCCAACTCGCGAACGGAACGCCCACGACACCCACATGAGAACGAGATTACGAGAACCAGCCGACAGTGCCGAGGAAGCCGGATCCCCGCTCATCCACAGCCAACGCGCCGCTGGCCATGGTGCTGGCCGCCTCAAGCAGCCACACTCAATAATAGGCAGAGCCGACGCGACACATTGTGATCCCGCGCACACCTCATGTACCAGATGTACGAGGATGATACGAATATCATCGTTCAAGCGACCGTCATCAAGTCCCACTAGGCTACGCGGAGCCACCGCAACCGCTGTCCACCCATGCACGCGCGCCCTCTGCATCGACGATCCGCCCTTCGAGCCAGAGACGCTCGATTTCGTCGAGCATGGCCTGCATCGCCGGCCCGGCAGCGACACCCCAACACAGCAGGTCGTCACCGGAGATCGGGACGTCCTGCGCGCCGCCGACCATCCTCCCCTCACGTTTCAGCCGTCGTGCGACCTTCCGGGGCGCCGCAACTGCCCTGGCGGCCCCTCGTGAGCGGGCGTCCGCAATCCAGAAATCAAGCAGTGCGCCGTCCGTATCGCGACGCAACAGCCGAGCGACGCTCCCGAAACGAAGCGACTCGGCCACAGGCCACACCCACCTGCGCGCAAGCAGCTCGGTGACAGCCCGGATCAGGCGTCGAGGCGCCCGCAGCCGCTTGAGTATCGGCTCGGCCATGCGCGCCGACGTAACGTCCTCGGGGCCGTCGTCGCCCTCCTCGTCCGGCACATCGGGCACCAGCGCGTCGGCCAGAATACATGCCCAGGCGACCTCCGGGCGTGCCTGGGGTCCGAGCGTCCTAACGCGAGAAAGCAGCGGACCGATCTTGGACGCTCCGGAGACCTCCGGAAGGACAGACCCCAGCAAGCCGTAATCGCTCAGCATCTGAAGCGCGACAGCCCTGGACGGATGCGACAGGGCAAGCTCGAGTTCCTGCCATATCCTCTCCGCCGCGACGTTTGCCGTCAACTCCGAGCAGGCAGAGATCGCCCGGGCGGTCGCGGGGTCGACACGAAATCCGAGCCGCGCGCCGAACCGCACGGCCCTGAGCATGCGCAGCGCATCCTCACCGAACCGTTCGGTGGGGTCGCCGATCGTGCGCAATACCTTTCGCTCTATGTCTCGTACTCCGCCCACCCAGTCGGTGACCGTGGCGGTCTCAGGGTCGAGCACAAGCCCGTTGATGGTGAAATCGCGGCGCGCGAGATCGGCCCTCAGATCGACGAAGCGCACCCAGTCGGGCCGTCTGCCGTCTCGGTAGTCGCCCTCAGCACGGAACGTGGCGACCTCGTGCGGCCTGCGGCGATGCAATACCGTCACGACGCCGTAACGTTCCCCTGTCGGGATCGAGCGCGGGAAGACGTCCATCACGTCGTTCGGTTT
>CAZSJP010000054.1:0-9539 GCA_964606675.1 uncultured bacterium | reverse complement strand
GAGGTCACGATGTCGTAATCCTTCGGGGCGATGCCCATGAGCAGATCGCGCACGCCGCCACCCACGATGAACGCTTCGTAGCCAGCTTTGCGCAGCTTGTCGACAACCTGGCATGCCGCGCGGTACCCTGGGGGTCGCCGGAGCGGCACCGGTACGACGACTGGCGGTGTATCGGTCACTGAGACCTCCGACTGACGGCTTCGGCTCGGTCTGGGTCATCCGTTCGGGGCACGTCAGGCGTGCCCGTCGATGCGGTGAAATGCTCGTGCGAGGCCCAATAGCGCCAGGTCGCTCGCCACTTTCGCCCCGGGAACGTACGGTTCGACCCAAGCGCTGTGCCCGCCCGTGAGCCACAGATGCGGCTCGCCGCCGATTTCCTCGCGCGTGAGGTCGATCAGTCGTAGCGCGCCGCCGAGCCACGCCTGGAACACTCCGATGCGAGCGCCTTCGGGCGTGCTGTTGCCGATGACTTTGAGCGGCAGGTCCGGATCGACCGGTGCAACGTGGTCGGTGCCCGCGCCGAGGGATTCGCTCAAGAGACGCAGCCCGGGCATTATCGCACCACCGAGGTACACGCCGTCGGCGCTAACGGCGTTGGTGTGCACTGCGGTTCCCAGCCCCAACAGAATCAGCGGCCCACCCGAGCGCGCGAACGCTTCGCAGCAGGCGGCCACTCTGTCGACGCCCGGCTCGCCGTACTCGTAATTGATGCGAAACCCGAAGCCCTGAAGCGAGGTCATCGGCGTAACTCGGCACCCGAGGTCGACCATCAGCGCGGCAATCCGTGCGCCGGCCCAACTCACCACCGAGCCGAGCACGACGTCCACGTGTCCGGATGCCGTCCGGCACCCGCCGATGACGTCGGCCAGGCCATCCGCCGCAGCAACCAGTGCCGCTCCATCGCGGACTCGGGAAACCGACGCCGTTGGTATGCGGGACATCGCGACCAGGCGGCCATCGCTAACGTACCCGAACTTTGCCTCGGTGTTGCCGAGATCTACTGCGACCACGTCGTGCAACGTGTACCCCTCCCTGACATGCTCGTCAAGCCTACAGAAGCAAGATACGTCCGTGCCGATGCGCGTCAATCGCTCCGGCCGACACTTGTCCTTGCGCGGATCGCTCACCGCGCCGTTCTTTCCATGTGAATCCACGCGCAATGGAGAAGCCGATGAGCACCACGCGAACGTGCGCCGGAAGCATCATGCCGTTGGGCCTGGCGCTCGCCGCGACAATCCTCCTTTCGGCCTGCGGGCCTCCCGAGAGAGTCACCCCGACCGGCTCCGGCGGCTCGGCCATGGATCGTGATGCACTTGAGGACTCGGTCGACAGTCTGGTGATCGGATCGGACGAGGGCCGTGCGGCGGCCTCGGCGATGCTAAGCCGCACCCGACGCCCGCGCATCGCCGCGCTGCTTCTCGAACGACTGCGCCGCTCCGATCCCGAGTATCGACTCGGCGCCGGCCGCGCATTCACGTCGCTCGATTCCCTCCCGGACGTCGATGCGCTGATACCGGCGCTGAAGGACACGGCTGCATACGTGCGGTGGTCGGTCGCGCCGACGCTGGGGGTGCACGGAACCGACAAGGCGCGCTTGGCTCTGCGGTCCGCCATCAGCGATTCTGACTTCACGGTGCGCCGCGCGGCCGCGAGGTCGCTCGGCCAATTGGCCGATACCGGCGCGGCCCCCATGCTCACGCGCGCTCTTGCAGACCCGGCGGAAGAGGTCCGCGCCGCCGCCGCGACGTCGCTGGGCGTGCTCGGCCAAGCCGCGGTACCGGCGCTGCAAGCGCTGGTCGAGAACGACAGCGGCATGGTGGTGCCCGCGGCGATCGAGGCCATCGGACGTGCGGGCCGTTCGAGTAGCGTGGCTCTCATCGGGGTCGCACTGCTCGACGGGGCCGTCCCGACTCGCATGGCGGCAAGCAGATCGCTCGGGATAATCGGAAGCCGCGAGGCGGCGGCGCTCCTCTCGGCGGCCGCAGTAGACGACCCGGAGCCGCTGGTCCGCGAGGCCGCGTTCAGAGCGCTGGCGCTGGGCCACCAGCAGACGGCGGTCGACATGATACGTCGGCGCACCGACGCCGAGGTCCACGTCTTCGTGCGCCTGGCATGGATCGACGGACTGGACGCCATCGCCGGCCAACGAGCCTCGCCGCATTCGGAAACGGCTACCGAGATGCTTGAAGCATTCGCCGAGAACGATCCGAGTCCCGACGTTCGCGCGGCGGCCACCGTCGCGAGCGGTCGGTAGGCGAGGGGCCTCACCCGCCGACGATCGTTCGCGCCACCCTGGGAAGCATCTGCGTCGTGATCTCGTAGTTGATCGTCCCGGCCCAAGTCGCCCACTCTTCAGCGGATACCGACTCGGCGCCTTGCTCGCCCAAGAGCACGACTTCATCCCCGAGCGATGCCCCGTCGACGTCCGTTACGTCGACGGTCGTTTGGTCCATGCTCAAGCGACCGACCACCGGCACTCGTCGGCCCCCGACGAGCACCCACGCGCGGTTCCCCGCTCCCCAGGGCAGGCCGTCACCGTACCCCACTGGCAACGTGGCGATCATCGACTCGCGCTCGACGCTGAAAGAGCGACCATACCCTATCGATTCGCCCACCGCATGCCTGTGAAGCGCCGATATTTCCGACCGCAACGTCAGCACCGGCCTGAGCAGATCGCACCGCGCATCGGGCCGCGGCTGCATTCCGTACAGCATCAGACCCGGCCGCACCATGTCGCCGTACGAATCCGGGAATGCCAGTATGGCGGCGCTGTTGGCCGCGTGGACGCACGGTAGGTCGATGCCACGCGCCGTCCACTCGGCCAGCGTCCGCACCAGCAGGCCCCACTGCGCGCGAGTCGTTTCGATATCGGCGTCGGCGACAGCGAAATGGGTCATGACGCCGGCCCACGCGAGCGACGCATCGTCGACTATCCGTTCGGCGATGTGCCAGGCGTCCCCGGGAGACGCCTCGAATCGCCCCATACCGGTATCGACCGCAAGATGGACTCTGGCGCGCCGGCCTTGGCTGAGTGCAGCCTTGGCCACGGCGTCGGCGCGTTCGATGGAGTCAACGGCGATCTCGACGTCGAGGGCTACCAGGTCCTCGGTGGAGCCGATCCCCTCGGGGGCGATGGTCACGATGCGTGCCGAGATCCCGTCGTCGCGTAGGGCGGCGGCTTCCTGAAGCCTGGCGACGCCGAGTGCGTCCGCGCCCGAATCGAGAGCAGCCGTGGCGCAGGCCACGAGGCCGTGCCCATACGCATCCGCCTTGACGCACGCCAGTATCTCGCGGTTCGGTCCGACTAGATCGCGGACCACGCCGAAGTTCGATCGGAAGGCGCCCATGTCGACCGAGGCGCGAACGGCACTACGAGGCATCGGAGTCACCGCCCGACGGCAGCGGGAGCCGCGGATCGGGGTTGAGGCCGAGGTCGGCCCGACGCCCGGTTGCGAACCAGAAAGCGCCGGCGCGCGCGACCATCGCTCCATTGTCGGTGCAGAGGATCGGCGACGGGCGGAACACCTGCACACCCCTCCGCTCGCACGCTTCGGCAATACCCTCCCGCAAGCCGCCGTTGGCCGCGACTCCGCCGGCCAGAACCAGCCGCTTAGCTCGCATCTTGCCGACGGCGCGCATGGTCGTCTTCACGAGCGCCGTTACCGCCGCGCGCTGGAACGCCGCCGCTATGTCGGCCTGGCGCGCTGCACGCTCGGCCTCCGGCATGTCGGAAACGTGATACAAGACGGCGGTCTTCAGCCCGCTGAAACTGAAAGCGAACGGATCGTCCTTGATCGCGGCGACCGGGAAGTCCGCGTATTCGGGATTGGCGTCGCGCGCCATTCGGTCGATGAGCGGACCACCGGGGTAGCCGATGTCGAGGAGCTTCGCAACCTTGTCAAACGCTTCTCCCGCAGCGTCATCACGAGTCGATCCCATGACCTTATACGACCCCCACTTGCGCACCCACAGGAGTTGTGTGTGCCCGCCCGAGACAACCAGCGCCACGAACGGCGGCTCGAGATCGGGATCGTCCAGCAGATTCGCAAATATGTGCGCCTCAATGTGATGGACATCCACGAGAGGCAGCCCGGTCGAGTACGCGAGGCCTTTGGCGGCCGACACTCCCACAAGCAATGACCCGACAAGACCGGGGCCCGCGGTGACGGCGATCGCATCCAACCCTGAGAGCTGCGCACCGGCCTCATCCAGCGCTCGGCGAATCACCGGAAGGATCAGCCGAGTGTGCGCGCGGGAGGCGATCTCGGGCACGACGCCGCCGAACGACGCATGCTCCTCCTGTGAAGCGATGACGTTGGAGGCCAGGCCCGCGTCGGAATCGTATACCGACGCCGCCGTCTCGTCGCACGAAGTCTCAATGCCGAGGATTCTCATCGAGCGCGGCCGGTCGGGTTCAGCATAACGAGGCTGGCCGTTGCAGGGCTGACGCGAACCAACCGGACGTCATCCGGGAGCCTCACTCGCAGATCCAGATCGTCCAAGCCTCTGATGTATCTGAGGCGATAGTTCAGCTCGACTACGCACTCGTCGTCGGTAAATGCGCCGATGACTTTGTCTCCGCCCTTCACGTCGACGGTGACGAACTCGGGCACCGTGGTGACCTGAACGCTGCGTGGTTTGCGGACGACCCGGATCGGGATGTCCATCAGCCTTCTCTCGACGAGAACCTGGACCTCTATGCCCATCGTCACCTCGCCGGGCATCGCGATCAGGTTCATGTGGGGCGGCAGCTCGACCCGGGCACTAGCGCGCGTCGCCTCTGCGACGTCGTCGAACGAGACCGAGTCGGTGAAGACGGACTTGATCCCGCGAACGAACCGGCGCGGACCTCTGATTCTGACGCTCGGCGGGGCGATCGCGATGTCGCCAACCTGCGTGTACCCATCTCGAAGGCGTAGCCCGACACGCGCCTCGACGGGCACTTCCCGCGTCTCCTGGTAATCGAAATCGAGATGCACCGACGTTGGCGCCATTATCCCCACGGCGACGACCTCACCGTCGCCTGCAATTCCCTCGACATGCTCGACGCCGATGTCCATGGTGATGGCCTGCCGCTTGGAGATTCGTGGGCGCAGCACTACCCGCCCGCGATGGCTGGCGAACAGCAACTCCTTGCCGGTGCCCTTGACCTGCACATTGACGTGCGTCGGCAATTCGTTCGCGACGACGAACCGGCCGCTGGACTCGCTGACGACCAGCGGCACGGGCACAACGTCTTCGTAGCTCCGATCTGTCTTCACGTGCGCCCACAGCACGAGGCCTATAGCGAACGCGCTCGCCTTGACAGGCCAGTTGCTTCGGAGAGACGACCAGATTCCCACGGATTCTTACCGGTGTGTGTTAGCGTGTTACGACGGCCCCGCAGGGGGCTCGACGACTAGACATCCCAACGGAAGGAACGCGCCGCACGTCTTTTGTGCACGTACGCGAAGAATGATAGGCACGAGCCTGGGCCGGGTCAAGATTTCCGCTGCGAACGCCACTGCGAGGCGCGACGGTTGCCAACGGCACGGCCTGCGACATAGTTTTGAGCCGACTTGGATCGTCCAACGCGGAACCGTCGAGGGAGGCCCAGATGGCGGGCATGAGGCAAAACATCCTACTCTGGTCGATGATTGTCGGCATACTTGCAGGCACGGCATGCGGCTACTACTTCGGCGAGCAGATGGAAGTGGTGGCCTGGATCGGGCAACTCTTCCTCAACTCGCTCAAAATGATAATCATCCCGCTCGTGGTCAGCTCGATGGTGATGGGAGTGGGGACCCTCGGAGACGTGCGCAAGCTCGGACGCACGGGCGGCCGTACCGTGGCGTACTACGCAGCTACCACGGCAGCGGCTGTCGTCCTGGGCATCGCACTTGTGCTGGTGATACAGCCGGGGGCGGGCATCGCCCTGGGTCCCGAAGCGATTCCGGACAAGGTCGCCGGCAAGGAAGGCATTGGCTTCAGCGACATAATCCTGAGCCTCGTCAGTCCGAACATCGTCGAGGCCATGGCGAACATGAAGATCCTGCCGGTCATCGTCTTCTCGCTGGTGTTCGGTGCGTTGCTGACGACGCTGGGTGAGAAGGGCAAGGCTGTATTTGCGGTGTTCGACGGGATCAACGCAGCCATCATGAAGATGGTCCATCTGATAATGTACATGGCTCCGGTCGGGGTCTTCGCGTTGATTGCATCGCAACTCGGGAAGGCCGGAGGCGGAGAAGCGTTCATGGCCGAAGTGATGAAGATCGGCCTCTACGGTCTCACCGTCCTGATCGGACTGGCGATCCACGGCGCTATCACGCTGCCCGCGATACTGTGGGTGTTTGCGAAGCGGCCGCCCCTAGAATACGTGGCCGGCATGGGACAGGCGCTGGCCACGTCGTTCTCGACGGCGTCAAGCTCCGCGACTCTACCCGTGACGCTCGAATGCACGACGGAGAACAACGGTGTGCGGCCTGCGTCGGCCAACTTCGTGCTACCGCTCGGCGCCACGATCAACATGGATGGAACCGCGCTCTACGAGGCCGTTGCCGTGATTTTCATCGCCCAGGCAACAGGCATACATCTCGGGCCCTTCGAGCTCGTAGTGATATTCATCACCGCAACTCTGGCGGCCATCGGCGCAGCCGGAATCCCGGAGGCCGGCCTCGTTACGATGGTCATCGTCCTGCGCGCGGTAGACCTGCCTCTGGAGGGGATCGGTCTGATATTGAGCATCGACTGGTTCCTCGATCGATGCCGGACGACGGTCAATGTGTGGGGCGACTCGATCGGCGCGGCAGTGGTCGACTCGATGGTCGCGCCCGATGGTGGCGCCGACGATGGCCGGTAGATACGCACCCGGTTACGGTCGGCCACTTCGGGTGCTGGTAACCGGTGCCGGCGCTCCCGGAGCGTGGGGGCTGATCGGGGCGCTACGAGCCGGTGCCGACAGGCCGCTCGTGGTCGTCGGTGTGGACATGAACCCCGATGCCGTCGGATTCGCGCACTGCGACAGGTCCCACGTCATACCGAGAGCCGACGCGGCGAATTTCTGGCCGGAAGTCCGGGACCTGATCGAGGCCGAGAAGATAGACGTCGTGCTCCCACTCGTAACACGCGAACTGGGTTCGTTCGCGCGCAACAAGGCCGATCTCGAACGGATCGGGTGCATCGCGGCGGTGTCGTCATCCGAAGCGATCGATCAAGTCAACGACAAGGGCCGACTGCTGGCGGCTCTGGCCAAGGCCGGCATCCCGACGGCCGCTTGGCGCACCGTCGATTCGCTCGATGGGATGAAGGAGGCCGCCCGCGAGCTGGGCTACCCCGACCGCAAGGTCGTGATCAAACCACGCGACTCGAACGGCAGCCGAGGAGTCAGAGTGCTCGGACCGAAGGCGGATCGGGCCGACGCGTTCCTCAATGAGAAGCCGTCGTCGCTCTTCAGTACGCTCGACGAGGTAGTCGACATACTCGCCGACGTCGATCTGCCACCATACCTCGTCATGGAACACCTGCGGGGCCCGGAGTATTCTGTCGACTGCCTGGGCGACGGAGTCACGTCCCTGGTGACGGTCCCGCGCAGCAGAGACGCGGTCAGATCGGGCATATCGTTCGCCGGCACCGTGACGAAAGACGACGAGATCATCGACTACTGCAGGCGAGTCGTGGAGGCGTTCCGTCTCTGGGGCCCGATCGGGCTGCAGTTGATGCGCGATAGAGATCGTCGCCCGATGCTCATCGAGGCGAACCCCCGGCTTCAGGGGACGACCGCGCTCAGCGTGGCCGCGGGAATCAACTTCCCCTGGCTGTCGGTTCTGCTTGCCATCGGCGAACCCGTGAAAATCGGCCCGATCGATTGGGGCTGTCGAGTACTGCGGTACTGGGGCGACATGTTCCGAAGCTCGACCGGCAGGCTCCTCTAGCCACGGCGCTGCGTCAGGCGCATACGCCGCCGCCCCCGTCGTCACGCGTCGTCGGCGGTCGCGCAGCTCGTTAGCACGTCGGTGTCGTATCCCCTGCCCGTCAGCCCGTCGTTAGTGCGGCGAATCTCATTCTCGTAGATCCGCTCGCCGGCGGGGCTTGGGTAGTCCGTCGTCACGCATCCGGTGCACAGATGGTCTGCCGGCAGCCCGATGCACTCGGGCAGAGCCTGCACCGGAAGGTACCTGAGCGAGTTGGCCCCGAGCGTGCTCGCGATCTTCGTCTGCATCGCCGCCTGGTCCGCTCTGGTGTAGCCCCTGCCGAGATACTTCGGCGCATAGAGCTCACCAAGGGTCGACATGTCGATTCCGTAGCAGCAAGGCGCGATCACCGGTGGCGAACCGATGCGCACGTGGACCTCGCGGGCGCCGCCCTCCCCGAGCGCACGGCTGATCAGGCTGCCGAGCGTCGTTGCGCGGACGAGGCTGTCATCCACCAGGAAGACTCGCTTGCCGCGGAGGACGCTCCCCACAAGCGTGTATTTCCGCGTCACCTTGTCGCCGCGGTTGTCGCCCTCGATGAACGTGCGGCCGACGTAACGATTCCTGACGACGCCTTCGAGCGAAGGCATCCCGAGCGCGAACGCGAATGCATCGCCAATCGGCTTGGCCGTATCGGGCACACCCACCACAACGCAGTCGTCGTCGATGGTCTCGGTTTCCTCCTGGGCCAACGACTGACCCAGGCCCCATCGTACGTCGTAGACCGGCTGATTCTCCATGATCGACGTCACGTGCGCGAAGTACACCCACTCGAAGAAACAGTGCCGATGCGCCCGATTCGCGGTGTACCGCTCGATGCGAACGGTTCGCGTCGCGTAGTCGACCCAGAGCATCTGCCCCGGCTCGACGTCCGTGATGGTCTCCACGCCGGAGTTCTTCAGAGCGGCGCTTTCGGATGCGACGAACAGATACCCGTCTTTCTCGCCGTAGCATAGCGGACGGATTCCCAGCGGGTCGCGCAGGGCGACCAAGTCGCCATCGCCGTTGAGAAACACGATGTTATAGGCGCCGTCGATCGTCTCCGTCAGCTCGTGAAACGCCTCCACGAGGGAAGGCTTCGTCTCGCCGCGGAGCGCGTATGCGACGTGATGGGTCAGAATCTCCGTGTCGACGTTGTAGACCATGTGATAGCCGCGGACGTCCGTCAGGTGGTCCCTGAGTTCCTTGTAGTTGGCCAGATTCCCGTTGAACCCGAGCGCGAACCACTTCCACGTTCGGCTGTGGCGCCGCTCGAACGGCTGCGCGTACTCGGCCTGGTCGCGTCCGCTGGTCGCGTAGCGCACGTGTCCGATGGCGGCACAACCGGCATTCTCACGGAGCAGCGACCGCGCCTTGCCTTCGTGGCCGAGCCGAAACACCTCCCTGACGGAGCCGACGTCCTTGTGGGTCAGCAGCCGCTTGGCGCGCTCGGGGTCGAACGTCGTCATGCCGGCGCCGAGTTGCCCCCTGTGCTGGAGGTCGAGCAATGCCGGCGGGACGAACTTCGCGACCGAGTCGGAGCTGTTTCGGTCCAGGTTGTAGACCGCTACTATCCCGCATTCCTCTCTCGGGCCGTCGTCGTCGACACAA
>CAZSJP010000053.1:10277-12718 GCA_964606675.1 uncultured bacterium | reverse complement strand
CATGTCGACCGTCTTGCTGCCCATCGGCATCTTGTGCGGCTTGTCGCGGCTGGTGCCCAAGATCGTTCCACCCGAGGTAAGCAGCCCAGAGAGATCGTCTATGCCCAGGTGCACGGTTCGATTCTCGACGAGGCCGCGGAACCCGTCTCTGAACGCAACAACCTGCATTCCGTATTTCGTGATCGCCGGCTTGGCAACACCTCGAATCGCGGCGTTTAGCCCGGGGCAGTCGCCACCCGACGTCAGTATGCCGATGCTTCTGCGAGCCATCTATGTCTCCCTAGCTACGTTCGGCGATCTCACGCGCTCCAGTCGACCAGCGGATGCCGCCTGTCGGCAAGTGGCAAGTGCGCACGAGCGCCGGCCTTCTGCGACACGTACGCCGCCATCGTGATCTCCAGCGCTTCGGTCCCGTCGCGCCCGGAGCACGCCGGGTCGCGATCGGTTTCTATCGCGTCGATGAGCGACTGCATCATCGGGTGCAGCCCCCACCGCGCTATGCCGAGCGCGCGCCGGTCGCTATCCGAAAGAGGCACTTCGACGGCGTTCCACTCTATCGCTTCGGTCGCCTTCCCGCCGCCGCCCGCCGTGTGCAGCACTACCGGATCGGAGCCGCGCATGGCAAGCGCTCCAGTGGTACCTTCTAGTTCGAAACCGTAGGAGGCGGTTCCTTCCCAATACTCCGATACGCCCATCGCCCCGCTCTTGTACCCGATGTGCACGCATCCGACGTCGCCGGCGGCAGTGCCGGTTCCACGGTCGCCGCTTCCGACGTCGCCAGGCGCGATGTCGTCGCCGGCCTCGTTGGTCAGGTGGGCGAACACCCACTTGGCCGGGCCTCCGAACAGCGCCATCGCGTCGAAGAGGTGGGCGCCGATGTTGCTCATTCCGATGCCGGCGGGATACGATTTGCACTCGCTGCGAATCGTCCTGAGATCGCCGATCACGCCATCGTGCAGCATTCTCCGCGCGTGGAGGAACACCGGATCGGTATGCCGCTGCGTGTTGATCGCGAGCTTCGCGCCGGACGCCGCCGAGGCGGCGACCATAGCATCGGCCTGTGCCAGATCGAGCGCTATCGGTTTCTCGCACAGCACGTGGATACCCCGGCCCAGCGCGGCGATGCTAGGCTCGGCGTGAACGTCCGGACGCGTCGCCACGACAGCGATATCGGGCTTTGCGGCATCAAGCATATCCTCGTACCGAGCGAACCGGCATTCGTTAGGGACACCGTATTTCTCGCCGAACTGTTCCAACGCTTCCTGGCGAATATCCGACAGGGCTACCAGATCGACCTCGGGCATGTCCATGTAGGAGTCGGCATGGAGCTTGGCGATACCGCCGCAACCGATGATCGCGACGCGTTTGCGTGCTGGCATTTCGATACTCCCGTGAGTGCGCTTCGGGCGAATGGGTCGGCGGAGAGGGTGTCGTTACGCACCGCGCTTCCGCGGCCGCAGAAGCTGCTCGACGCGCTGAATGTCCGCCGGTCTGCCGACGTCCACCCACCATCCCTCGAGACGGAACGCACGAACGTCGTCGCCGGCGGCGATCAGCGACGTGATCGCGTCGGGAAGCTCGTACTCTCCGCGCGCCGAAGGCACGATGGTGTCCAGATGGGGAAATAGGGCCGGTTGCACGATGTACGCTCCGGCCGAGTTCCATTTCGTCGTCGAGGTATTGGGCGCAGGCTTCTCGACGATCTGCGAAACGCGATCGTCATCGTCGAAATAGAGCGCCGCGCCCCGCGACGGGTCATCCACCTCGTTGGCAGCCATCAGGACGTCGCACGGACGGGCAGCGAACGCTTCGGCCATGCGCTTGTATTCGGGTGGTTCGACAAGTATGTCGGTGTACGTGATCCAGACAGGCCCCGGCTTCAGCGACGCGACCGCCACCCTGACTGCCTGCCCCGTCCCCTGCGGCACGGCCTGCCACACCGTCTTGCAGGCCAGCCCGGGTATCCGCACCGAGTTGAGGTGTGCTTCGACCTGCTCGGCACAGTAGCTCACCACGATGATCGCGTCCTCTGCCCCTGCGTCGGCCAGACTGGTCCTGACGTGATCCAGCAGCGGCCTATCGGCAACCTCGATGAGTGCTTTGGGACGATCCGTGGTCAGAGGGCCTAGCCGCGTCCCTTTCCCGGCGGCAAGGATGATTGCCTGCTTCGGTATGTTCATGTCAACCCCGGTCCGGACGGTTCAAGGGTGCTGGCCCTGCCCCCCGCCTTGACTGAGCAAAGTCTACGCAGAAAGCTCCTGCGCGACAAGCGCGGCGCACCAGACGTATTGACGCCCTTCGGGGAGTGGCGTATCATATCTCGGTCTGTCGGGCCGGCCGCGTTGCGTCGCCGGCCCTCTCGCCTTCGCCCGAACCCAGGGAATCCATGGAAACGAGCATCATAGAATACGTTGCGATATTCGGCACGCTGATCCTGACGG
>CAZSJP010000053.1:0-10267 GCA_964606675.1 uncultured bacterium | reverse complement strand
TGGCAGCGGCGAGCAAGGCATCGGCGCTGCCGGAATGCACGGTTGCGCGAATCGCACGCTATGGGCCACTGTCAGCACCGACCGTCGCGCCGCATCTTTGGTTTCTGTGGCGACATGAGGCGGGATGAAGCCGACGGATGAAAAGTGCATTGGTGGCCTTCAGGGCGCCCGGCGCCAACTCCACTTCGCCGTGCCAATTCAGCAAAGAAACCATCGATGCGTTCGTCGAACGCACACGACAAGACCGCTGCACCATTCGGATGGGCCAAACGACCCATATCTCGCGAACCCTCATGCTGAACTGCAACAGTGGCCACCGGCCGGAGTCTGAATGACGCTAGCTATCCTCGCTGTGGTGTTCGGTCTGGCTCTCCTAGTATGGAGCGCAGATCGAGTGGTGGAGGGGTCCGCCATAACGGCACAGCACTGGGGGATGCCGCCACTCCTTATCGGCATGGTTATCATGGGCTTTGGGACATCACTTCCGGAGATGGTCGTCTCGGCGATCGCAGCCTCTCGGGGCAACCCCGGGGTAGCTCTGGGCAATGCCTATGGTTCGAACATCGCCAATATCGGCCTTGTTCTCGGCGTGACCGCACTGATTAGGCCCCTATCAGTACGCTCTAGGATCCTGCGTCAGGAGCTTCCGGTTCTGACGGTTGTCACCGTGCTTGTGGTTCTGCTGGCTTGGGATGGAGAAGTCGCCCCCATCGACGCGTGGGTCCTGTTGGGAGTCTTCAGTGGATTGGCAGGATGGACCATCTGGCAGGGACAGCGACAGCCTAGTGATACGCTGGCCAGCGAGATACAGCGCGAAGTAGGCGCCGTTGAGATGGCCATTCGACAGGCTCTGTTTTGCGCGATCTCAGGGATTATTCTGTTGGTTCTCGCTTCCGGCATCGTTGTGTGGGGAGCGATCGAGATCGCTCGCGGCCTGGGCGTCAGCGACCTGATCATCGGCCTGACCGTCGTTGCGATAGGGACCTCGCTGCCGGAATTGGCCTCGTCGGTCGCTGCCGCCGTGAAGGGCGAGCATGACATCGCCGTGGGTAACGTGATCGGCTCGAACTTATTCAACACGCTCGTAGTGATCGGCATCGCCGGCAGTATTCACCCCATCACAGTACCACCTGAGGCCCTTTCCCGCGATTCGCTGGTCCTGGGCGCACTGACCGTCTCGCTCTTCGTCATTGGCTACGGATTCCGTGGGCCGGGTCGAATCAACCGGGTCGAGGGCGCGGGCCTAGTGGCCTGCTACATCGGCTACGCCGCATTCCTGGCGATTGGCGTCTTCGGTCAATGAACGGAACCGATCGCATTCCGCGTCTGAGAATTGGGGCGTCTACCGATCTCTATCGAATGGCCGGTATATTCAGTGCGGCGTCCCGCATCCGCTTCCTGAGCAAGGTGGCGCACTGACAACAGTGCGATGATGAGTCAGATACCGGCAGGCGGGGCGCTCTTGTCCCGCCGTCATACACTCGATGACGGAGAGTAAGAAATGTCCAAGATCCATCTTTCGGTGTTCGTGACGGCACAGTCCGTGATCAGAGCTGGCGAGACGCCGGAGAAGACGGCGAGGCTCGTTGCCGATCTGAAAGACGTGGGAGCCGAGAAGGCTTTCCTCGAAGTGTGGCGCGGAGGCGGGCAGGCGCCCAGCGAGACCTTGCGTTCCGTCCGCGATGCATGTCTCGCCGCAGGCCTGAAGGTGGCGACCGGCATCATGCCCGTTGCCGGCAGAGATCCGACACTGGAAGGCACCCCCGACTGGGACAGCGACGAGACTATGGGCGGAAACAGCCGGTGGGGCGCCGACATCTGCTACAGCAAACCGCACAGCCTCGAGACGCTGAAGACCGCCATGAGAGCCGGCGCCGAGCTGTTCGACGAGTTCATAATCGACGACGCGCTCTGCACGCAATGCACGTGTTCGCATTGCAGAGCCGCCCGAGGCGACCGGGACTGGTTCACGTTCCGGCAGGACACGCTTGTCGACGTCAGCCGGGAGATCCTCGTCGGAGCGTGCCGCGAGGTGAATCCCGACATCAAGATGATCCTCAAGTACCCGCAATGGTACGATCGCCTCCGCAACTTCGGATACGACACAGCCCGGCAGCCGGCTGAGTTCGACGCCACGTGGATCGGCACCGAGACAAGAGACCCCGACACGCCCGACTTCGGCTTCGTGCCGCAGTACGAAGCGTTCTTCAACACGCGCTGGCACGGTGATGCCGAGCCCAACCTCGAAGGATGCTGGTTCGACTACATCGAGTGCGACCCGTTCATGTACGCCGAGCAGGCGTATCAGTCGGCTCTTGGCGGCATGCAGAACATGACGCTGTTCTGCTATGGCGAGAGCCTCTTTGGCGGCAACGGCTACCTGCTTGCCGCGCTGAAGGCCGCCAGGCCTCACCTGGAGACGGTCGCCGAGCGCATAGAAGGCGTCGAACCGACTGGGCTGGTGACGGTGCGACCTCACAATCCCGCGCCTATCGACGATGGTTATATCTTCGATGGCATGGGTATGATCGGCGTTCCGCTGGTGCCGAAGGTCGAGTGGCCTGCGACGCCCCCGAAGGCTCTGCTGGTCACCGATCACGTCGCCACCGACCCGGCCCTGACCGACAAGGTCGCCGAAGTCGTCGAGGCGGGTGGGACAGCGTTCATCACGGCGTCGGCGCTGGCCCAGAACGATGACGACGCACGCCTCAAGGAACTGGCCGGTCTCGCCAGCCCGGGATGGTCGCAGTCCAATCACTGGTTCTCCGACGCGTTCCGCGTGGGTGGCACGGACGTGATGTCATCCGAGCCTGTCGAGTTCCGATTCGACCTTCGCGTCACAGATGCCGAGGTGCTCGCCGAGGCGGCAGGTGTCGCCCACCATCGGGACGAACGCATACCGGTGGTAACGCGTCACGAGCATCCGTCCGCAGGTGCGGTCGTTGTGCTCAACATCCAAGGCGTGTGCGATCGGGACTACCATATGGACGAGAATCTGAACGTCCCGGCCATCCTGCAGATGCAGCTTCTGCCCGCTGCGGTCGTGAACGTGATCCAGGAGCAGGTGGCGGCGGCCATCGGCGGGGCGTTCCGGTCGCCCGCGAGGGTCAGCTATCACCCGTTCGAGAACGGCATTGCCGCGGTACAGAACTTCACGAACGACCATGTGTTCGCGGTGCCGATTGGTGACGCTCTGCCCGAAGGCGCGGAAGAACTGCTCGGCATGGCGACGATCACGACGAAGGACGGAGTCCGAGGCGTGAGAATCCCCGAGCGCTCGATCGCGCTGATCGCTACCTGATTAGGCACCGATGACCCCATCCCGAGGCGTGTCGCATTCGCGGCGGCACGCCTCGGGCACTTGTATCCCCGCCGTACCCGCGCACCGACGAAAGCCTCGCACCTACCGGCGTGCCCCCACCGAAGCTTTTCGCTACCTTCGTGGTCGACTGCAGCTCGTCCACGCGCAATTGTCGAGGAGCCACCCGCATGCCCGCCGAACCAGTCGCCGTCCGCCGCGAAACCGAGACTCGGCCGACCTACAAGATCGGCCCGCCCGACTTGTGCCCTCCAATCAGGCATCCGTGGGGCTACTACCGCGTATACCCGTACCCTCTCCAAGACGAGATGACCGATATCCGCGAGGACAAGGAATACACTGTGCTCGTCCTCGAGAACGAACACGTGCGAGTGTCGGTGTACCCCGAGATCGGCGGTCACACGTACCTGTTCGACAGGGCTTCCGGCACGGATGTATTCTACCACTCGGAGGCGGTGAAGCCCGCGCAGATTTCCCTCCGTGGCGCATGGGTGGCCGGCGGCATCGAGTTCAACTTCCCTTGCAGCCACAACTATGTGACCTACTCGACCGTCGACCATGCGATCAGAGAGAACGACGACGGCTCGGCCACGATCTACATCGGTGCCATAGAGCAAGTTACGCGCATGCGCTGGACGGTCGGCATCACACTTCGTCCGGGCGCCGCACGAATCGAGACCGACATCCGCCTTGAGAACCGGACAGGCCTCCCGCACCGATACTACTTCTGGTCGAACTCCAGCGAACGAGTGACCCAGGGCACGCGGTTCATCACGACGGCGCGTTCGGTCTACGGCTGGCTCGGCGTCATGCGATACCCGTACCACAACGGCGAATACGCGCCTGCGTACAGCAACCATCACGTCGCCTGCGACCTGTTCTCTCGCAACGTGCAGGCCCAGTTCTTCGGCTGTTACGCCGACGACACGGACGAGGGCGTGGTCAACGTCGCCGACCACCGGCAGGTGCGAGGACGCAAGTACTTCACGTGGGGCAACTCGGATGACGGACTGATCTGGCAGGACATTCTGAGCGACAACGCCGGGCCCTATATCGAGATCCAGTCGGGGCCGTTCGAGACGCAGAGCATCTTCAAGCTCATGGAGCCGCACCAGGTGATGCGTTGGAGCGAATCGTGGTACGGAATCCGAGGCACAGGCGGCTTCGAGTTCGCGAACGACGACGTCGCGATGAACCTTCGCCGGGTCGATGGCGACGACGCCGGCACGCCGGTTGAGGAGCTTGTCGTCTACGCCACGCGAACGCTGGAGGACGCATCCATCGCCGCGACGGTTGGCGACCGGCAGGCCGCCACCCGGCAGGGAACTCTGGAAGCGTGCACCCCGGTTTCGGTGCCGCTCGATGGGATGCGTGGCGACGAACCCGTGCGGGTGCGAATCGTCTCCGACGGCGGCGCGACGATAGCCGACGCGTTGCTTCCGTGGGTAGGCGTCGAGGACGATCTGGAGGCCCCCGCGGCCCCGGTTCAGTTGACCGAATCCGTGCACGACCTCGCCAACGCCGGCCTGGAGCACGAGCAGCAGTTCGATCACCCGAGTGCCAAGCGGTGCTACGGGGAAGCGCTGGCGCGCGACGCGAATGCGCCGCTTCCGCTGACCAGGTTGGGCGTGCTGGAGCTGATCGCAGGGAAGTACGAAGAAGCTGCCGACCTCCTCGCCCGGGCAGCCGAGATACTCCCGGACTCGGGCGAGATCGCTTACTACCTCGGCTGTGCCATGCGGGCGCTCGGACGCAGGGCCGACGCGCTCGACGCGCTCTCAAACGCCAGGCTGAACCCGCATTTCGGTGCCATGGGAAGGTACGTGTTAGGCGAGATGGCCTCGGTGGAACACGACTTCGAGGCGGCCCTTGAGCACTTCCGGGCTGCGGCGGACCACGAGTCGGTCGGCGCGAAGGCCTGGTGCGCGCAGGCGGCGATGCTGAGGACTCTCGGCCGCGTGGACGAGGCAACCGCTCTTCTCGATCGGGTGCTGGACACCGACCCGCTCAACCCGCTGGCCTACTGCGAACGGTGTCTCGTCGGCGAGGGCAGAGGCGCGAGCAGCGCGGCGTGGAACGAACTGAAGGCGCTGGTTCGTGGCGAGGCCCAGTCGTGGCTGGAGCTTGTTTCCGACTACGCCGCACTCGGTCTGTTCGATACCGCGAAGCGGGTCATCGACGTTGCGCTGGAAGTGTCTTCGCACGCAATGCTCCACTACCACGCCGCGCACTACCTGAGACGGCTCGGCCGGGATGAGGAAGCCGCGAAGAGCGCGGAACTGGCGGCCGCGGCGCCGACGGACCACGTCTTTCCGCATCGAGCCGAAGAGGAGGCAATCCTGCGTGAGGCGATAGCCGGAAATCCGGCCGACGCGAACGCCCTCTACTACCTCGGAACATACCTCTACATGGCCGACCGAACCGACAAAGGAAGGGCTGCGTGGCGCGGCGCGGCGGACAAGGGGTGCTCAAGCCCGGCACTTCACGCCGCCCTCGCTTGGACGGCATGGAAGCTCGACGGTGAGCTGTCTGCGGCCCTTCGGCACTATGACCGCGCGATCGAACTGGATCCGTCCGATCATCGCCTGCACGCCGACTCGGACAACGTCCGCGAGGCCCTCGGCGCCTCCCCCTCCGAGAGGCTGAAGATACTCGCGCACCTACCCGATTCTACCAAAGACAGAGGGAAGATTCCCGCGCGGCTGATCCAACTGCACACGGTCCTCGGCAACTACGAGGAGGGCCTCGACATCATCTCGGAGCGGCGCTTCCACCCGATGGAGGGCGAACGGGCGATGCGCACCGTCTACGTCGACCTGCTCACAGCCAAGGGCGAGGCGCTGGTCGACAGCGGCGCACTCGACGACGCGCGCAAGACGTTCGAGATGGCGCTCGACTACCCGAGGAACGTGGCCGTGGGTAAGCCATACAGACCGGCCGACGCCCCGACGCTCTACCGTGCCGGTTGCGTGTGCGATATGCTCGGCGATAGCGGCTCCGCGGAGTCATATTGGAGCGAGGGTGCCTCGGAGAGCCATCACCCGTGCCCTTCGGTGGAGAGGTACTACGTCGACCAGTGCCTGATACGACTTGGCCGAACCGGAGAAGCGGAGGCCGATCTCGGCGACATGCTCGCGGCGCTCGCACCGAAGCGTTTGGACGGCACGGCTACAATCGCCGACCTTGTGCTCCTCGGTCTTCTGGAACGCGCCGCAGGGGCGCCGTCGGCCGCGCGTCGCGCCCTCAAAGAGGCACTTGAGGGATCGCCGTGGGATGTGGTGGCAGAGCGTGAGTTACGCCGCACGAGCGAAGGCTGAAGCGGCCGAATCTGCGGCTACTTCCGCGAGTACCAGAACAGCCCGAGGCCTACTGCGAAGAACGCGATGTTCGCACCCCATGCGCCGATCAGCGGATCGATCTCGCCGGACCTCCCGAGAGCTTGTCCGGCGCGCACGACCACGAAGAAGACGAAACCTATGAGCAGCGTAAGGCCGACGTACAGCGCTTTGCCGCCCCGCCACGACCGAGCGGCAATCGGGAAGCCGAGCCAGACGAGCACGAGGTTGGCCAGCGGGAACGCGATCTTCAGGTGAAGGTCGACGAGCCATCGCGACGCGTCGCCGCCCGCCTGCCGGACGCGTCGAATATGGTCGGCAAGCTCGAGAAACGCCATCCGATCGGGCAATTTGTCCGCGCGCCCGAGGTCGGCAGGCACGAGCGTCAGCAGCGGCAGTCTCATCGTCTTCCGGTTCGTCAGCACCTCGCCGTCACCGACGAACCGGCGGTCCGTCACGTCGCGCAGCAACCAGCCCTGTTCGTCCCATCGCATCTCGGCAGCGTCGATGCGCCGGGTGGGCCGGTCGTCCTTCACTTGAACGACGGTCACCTGCACCGCACGCTCCGACGTGCGCCCGTACACGCCGGCGTAAAGGAGCACCCCGCCGCGATCCTGCCGACACACGTGCCGTAACTGACCCGACCGGCTCCTGCGCGGCCCGATCTCCAGTATCCGGCTTCGCGCGTCGTTCGCGGCCGGCACCACGACTTCGGCCAGGAGAAGCGCCACCACTGACACGAGAAGCCCCGTCCGCAGCAGCGGCCAAGCGACGCGGTAAGCGCTGATGCCCGCCGCCTTGATGGCAACTAACTCGTTATCGCTACCCATGCTTCCGACGACGAAAATGGTCGATAGCAGCATGCCTATGGGCATCGTGAAGACGACGATGTATGGGATGTAGTTGAGGTAGTAGCTCCCGATATCCGCCGGCGCGACATCTCGGACGAAGAAGTCGTCGAGATGGTCGATCAGGTCGATGACGACGTAGAGCGTGACGAACGATACGAGCGCAAAGCCCAGCGTGCGGGCGAATCGACCGACCACGTAGTCGTCGAGGTGGCTGAGCACCGAACTGTCTCCTACTGGCTGATCGGGAGCCGAATCTCGATTGCCGTACCTTTGCCGGGGCCGTCGGAGAACGCGGATATCTTGCCGCCGTGATAGTCTTCGATTATGCGCTTCACGAACGTCATCCCGAGGCCCCAGCCCCTCTTCTTCGTGCTGTATCCCGGCTGGAAGATCCGACGAAGGTTCTGTAAGGCTATGCCTTTGCCGTTGTCGACTACCAGCAGCAACAGCCACCGGTCCGTTCGGCTCGTCGAGACCCATATGACCGGATCGTCCTCCACGCCGCGCAACGCATCGAGCGAGTTCTTGAACAGATTTTCGAACGCCCATCCCAACAGCTCGCCGTTCAGCGGCACCTCGATGTCCGTCCGGTAGTCTCGCTCGATCGAGACGTCCTTGCCCAGTTGCGGCATGCGCGTGCGGAAATACGTGACGGTCTCATCGACGATGGGTGTGATGGACGCCACGTGCAGTTCCGGGGCCGATCCTACCTGCCCGAACCGCTGCGCGATCCGTCCGAGGCGTTCGAGATCCTGGGACATCTCGCGAACAAGCTCGTCGGCACGCCGACGGCCCTTCTCGAGTGGGCGGATTTCCTCCGCGAGGAGTTCTATCCAACCGGACATGCTCGAGAGCGGAGTGCCGAGCTGGTGTGCCGTTTCCTTGGCCATCCCGGCCCAGAGCGCGTGCTGCTCGCCGCTCTTGATCTGTCGGAAGGCCCAAAGCGCGATCACGGTGAAGATCAGTGTCACGCACGTCGCGACGACCGGCATCCACGCGACGCGTCGCAGGAATCTGCTTTCGGCGACGTGCACCTTCAGCAGGAAATCGGCGCCGCCCTCAACCGGCACAACGAGGTCGCGGGGAGGCGTGGACTCATCCATAGCCTTGGCGATGCGCCCTACCTGGGCAAGTGCCGCGCCCGATCGTGCGCTGTCCGGGATCGAGATGCCACGCCAGAGGAGCGGCTGCCCGTCGCGGTCCGTTATCACAAGGCCAACCGGCATGTCGGCGATCAGGTCGAACAGCACCCCCAATTCGGCCCCCGTCAGGTTCGGGTCGGCTGCCACCCTGGGAAGAATGGCCTCCGTGTAGACGCCGACGATGCGCCGTGCATCGTCGCGAAACGCGCGGATCGTGACGTAGGTGTATACGACGAAAATTATCACTACCAGCGCACCAAGTGCGAAGAGGGCGGGCTTGAGCCACGCCGCGGGGATGAACGGCAACGAGCCGTCGCCGGCCTGGCGTTCGGACGATCTCCACGGCCAGCGCATCAGAGAGCACCTCTGCCGGCGAACACGACCCAGGCCGTGCGCGCGATGATGAGCAGATCGAATCCGAGCGACATGTTCTCGATGTAATACAGGTCGCACTTGAGCTTCTCGCGCACGTCATCCAGAGACGCGTCGTACGCGAGGTTGGTCTGCGCCCAGCCCGTGACCCCGGGCTTCACGCTCAGCCGACGTTGGTACAGCTTGATATCGGCGGTCAGGCGCTCGACGAAGAAGGCGCGCTCCGGCCGCGGCCCGACAAGGCTCATGTCGCCGCAGAGCACATTCCACATCTGCGGCGCCTCGTCAAGCCGAGTGCGCCGAAGGAACTTGCCGACACGGGTGATACGTGGGTCGTCCTTCTGTGCCCATACCGGCCCCGTGCTGCCCTCGGCGTTCTGCACCATCGAGCGGTACTTGTGAAGTGTGAACGCCCTCCCTTTGTGGCCGACGCGCTCTTGCGAATAGAGGATCGGTCCTCTGTCGCCAAGCCATATCGCCAGGGCGGTCGCGACCCAAACTGGCATCCCGACGATCATCAGCAACAACGACGCGACTACGTCCATCAGCCGCTTCGTGCGGCGCTGCCATATTGGCATCGCGTCTGGGAACAGAGGCATGAGCGGCATGCCGACAAGCTGACCCAGGTTGCTGCGACCGATGACGATCTCGAACAGATCGGGGACGATCCGGAACTCGATATCCAGCCCATTGCACTGCGCCACGCTGTTGAGTATCGCCTCGTGGGTCAGCTTCGGCTCGGCGAACATCACTTCCGTCACGCCGTGGTCTTTGACGGCCTGGCGTATGTCGTCGACGTGTGCCACCACGGGCGGATAGTCTCCGGTCTGAGCCGCTCCGGTGCCAAGATGACCGGCGATCCGAAACCCCCATCGCGAGGTCCGGTTGACCGCTGCTCGCAACTGCCTGGCGCGAGGACCGGTGCCAACGATCAGCGCGTTCAGGCCGCCGTGTCCGCGAGCGAACAAGCGTCTCTGTATGGCTCGGACCACCGACCGCCCGACGATGGCTACCAACACGAGCACGACGCCGTACGTCAGATTCACGAAGCGAGACATGGAGATCGGATGATCGGGGTCGAATGTCAGAAGGAACAGCACGATCACGCCGAGAGCGACGGTTCTGCAAGTCGACGCGACGTCGTCCCATGACGTGCGAGCCGTCCACTCTCTGTAGAGGCCGACATACGCAAACAGCCCGACCCATGCAGACGCGAGAATGCTCGCTGCCCCCAGATGGAAGCTCACG